>JBIOGX010000168.1:0-3681 GCA_044448445.1 Chitinophagales bacterium | reverse complement strand
TTCTTTATACTGCTCTTTTCATTGACCGCTATCGGGTTGCAGGCGCAAACGCTTGAAAGGCAGGTAATCGGTTCGGCGGGGGCTTACCAAACTGCTGCATGGGGTTCATTGTCAACTACTGCCGGTGAAAACGTGATTAATACGTTTACAACTTCTTCTTTTATCCTCACGCAAGGTTTCCAGCAACCGATGATTGGCGATCTTATAGTGTATGATGTGCCCTCCAATAATATGAGCGTGAAGGTATATCCTAATCCGGCAGGTGATGTGATCAATGTGGAAATCAATACGGATAACGCGAATAAACATTATTCAGTTACATTGGTTGATCTGCCGGGACAGTTGCTGAAACTTCCTTATCGCGATTTAAGCAGCGGGATGAATACCAGTCTCACATTCGACCTTCGCCCGATAGCTGCCGGGCCTTACCTAATACTCATAAGCGATGAGCGCAACGTAAGGGTAAAAACCATCAAATTCACAAAAATAAATTAAACAATAACGCACACTAAAATCACTTTTTATGAAATCAGTAAAACACCTGTTAATTGTTGCCATAATAATGGTTACAACAATTAATGCCAAGGGGCAAATACCCCAAATTATTAATTACCAGGCAGTAGCCCGGAATGCCTCAGGCGCCATTATTACCAGCCAACCCATTGGGGTCCGGCTCACGGTACATGATGTCTTCGCTACCGGCACTGTGCAATACCAGGAAACACAAACGGCGACCACAAATGCTTATGGCTTGTTTACGCTGGAAATAGGCAGTGGCGCTGTAGTAAGCGGTACCATGAATGGTGTTACCTGGGGCAGCGGGGCTAAGTTTCTGCAGGTAGAAGTGGACCCAGCAGGCGGCAGCAGCTATGTGAATATGGGATCGCAGCAACTGGCAAGCGTACCATATTCGTTATATGCTGAAAACGCAAACACTGCCACGACACTTACCGGTAATATGACTATGGGAGGTGATGTTACCGGCACAAACAACGCTTCAACTGTTGTTAAAATGCAGGGCAGGAGTATCAGCGCTACCGCACCCACCGCAGGCCAGGAACTGACCTGGAATTCAGGTACCAGCTTATGGACACCTACTACTCCATCCGGAGGTACAGTAACCACCATTAATACTACCGCTCCATTAACCGGAGGCCCAGTTACAACTTCCGGAACAATAGGCCTGGCTAATTCCGGGGTTACTGCCGGAACTTATGGCACAGCAACTCAGGTTCCCACTGTAACTGTAGATGCATTCGGAAGAGTAACCAGCGCTTCTAATACCGCAATAACTACAGGTGTTGCGGGAACTGCCAATTATATTCCTATGTTTACCAGCGCTACAACAATAGGGAACTCAATAATGTATGAAAATCCTGCAGCCAGTAATCGTATTGGTATAAATTATGGTACTACAAATCATGGATTAGTGGCAATCAGATCTACCGCAGATACTGAAGCGCTTTATATTAATATGAACGCCTCACCTTCGGCGGTATCCGCTATCGGTGGGGGAGGGGGATATGGAATTTTTCGCGAGGAATATTCCGGACCTAATGACAATGTCAGGACGGGTATTTTAGCTACTACCATAAAAGCTTTGGCTGATGTCAAGGGGATAGGTATTGAAGGGGCTGGAAATTCTCAAGGGGTGTATGGTATTGCTGAAGCTTCTTCGACAACTGGTGGCACCGCAATAGGTACTGAAGGTGATTCGTATTATGATGGTGCAGGTAATTATTCTGTTGGTATTTATGGTTCGGCTTCCAACTGGACTGCTGCTACATCCACTTGTTATGGTGTATATGGCACGGCAAGCGGCGGGGCAACCAACTATGCAGGCTATTTCCAGGGTAATGTAAGGGTCACAGGTTCCATGGCTAAAGGCAGCGGTACTTTTGAAATAGACCACCCGCTAGACCCGGCGAATAAATACCTGTATCACAGTTTTGTAGAAAGCCCGGATATGATGAACATATACAATGGCAATATAACAACAGATGCAACAGGCACTGCAACAGTTACACTGCCTGATTATTTTGACGCTTTGAATAAGGATTTCCGTTACCAGCTTACTGTGATCGGAACTTTTGCCCAGGCTATTATCAGTGAAAAAATACACGGCAATACATTTACAATTAAAACCAGCGTACCTAATGTAGAAGTGAGCTGGCAAGTAACCGGAGTGAGGCAGGATGCATATGCAAATGCACATCGTGTGGTGCCTGAGGTTGAAAAAGGACCTAACGACAAGGGTAAATATCTTTACCCCAAGGAGATGGGACAGCCGGCAGAATTGGGCATAGGAGCTGATATTAAACACAACGACAGGAGAAACGACCCTGCGCTTATTTCGCACGGTCCTTCAAATCAAAAATAAAAAATTAACTAATACTTACTCCTTTTTCTTTTTAGCTATGCAACAAAGTCTTTTTGACTTAGGAAAGTTGTTAAAATAAGTCCTGCTAAGTTGGATAGTTATTTTACTTTTATCAACTGCCATAGCTATTTTTCAATAGCCATAGTTTTTCTCAACCACCGAAGCCTTGGCGAAGGAGGTAACGAAGGCTATAGTGAAGGCATGTTTTTCAAGGTGTAAAAGCTGCGAACGGCGTAGCCCTCATCGAGACAATTAAAAAGTAATTAACAACGAGATAATATCAGGCATATTTAATCCGCGGCGGCGGATACAACGCAGTAAAAATGGAATGCGAAGCCTCACCGAGACAAATAAAAAATCATTAACAACGAGGTAAAAGAACAGGCAAATTGGAGTTATTTTGACATCTTTCCTTAACAAGCACTATGACCAGTTACGAACAAATTTTTGAAAATAATAAAAAATGGGTTGCTGATGAGATCGCAAAAGACGCTGTTTTCTTCGAAAAACTGGCACGTGATCAAAACCCGGATTATCTGTATATAGGATGTTCAGACAGTCGTGTACCCGCCAATGAGATCATGGGACTGGAACCCGGCGAAGTCTTTGTGCATCGCAACCTGGCGAATCTTGTAAATAATACCGACCTAAATGTTATGTCCGTTATTAACTATGCGGTAAAGCACCTCGGCATAAAGCATATCATCGTGTGCGGGCATTATAACTGCGGAGGGGTAAAAGCCGCCATGATACCCAAGGATATGGGAATATTAAACCCCTGGCTGCGTACCATTCGTGATGTTTACAGGATGCATGCCGCTGAACTCGATGCCATAAAAGATGAACGACAACGCTACAACAGGCTGGTAGAGTTGAATGTAAAAGAACAGGCTACCAATGTGATAAAAACAGCGAATGTTCAGAAGAGTTACCGGAAAAAAGGCTATCCTGTGGTGCATGGTTGGGTTTTTGATCTTCATTCTGGCATTTTGATAGACCTCAATATCAATTTCGAAAACATACTCAGCGATATACAAAAGATATATGACCTTACCGGAATAGCCTCAGAGCACAATGAGGATGGAGATGATTAATCGGAAATTAAGTATTCCAAAGAGATCTTTATAAATTCAATAAAGGAATAAAAAAGTGACTTTTACATTCGCACCTTTGTGGCCTTAAATTTTAATTAGTTCTTATTATCAAACAATTATACTCTATCTTGGTGCCTTTGCCTACCCGTACCGAAAAGGTTCGTTCGGGCAGGCGTGAAATTTTTTATTCACTAATTTATCCCTTAC
>JBIOGX010000167.1:0-3711 GCA_044448445.1 Chitinophagales bacterium | reverse complement strand
GGCCAAGTGGGTGGACTGCCCCGGCATGCCGGCGGGCTGCAAGACCTGGTAAAAGATGGCCGGGGTATAGTTTGCGGCAAAAAAAACGCAGGACAACTTGCTGCCGGTATTGACCTGCTTCTTAGTAACCCGCAATCAGGCAAAGAGATGGTTGACAATGCCTACTCGTATGTATGCAAATATCATAGCCTGGAATTTATTACTAAGCAATATTTAGACATCTTCACTTAGCTTTTATCAGATACCTGCAAAATCGTTTTAAGAAAGTATTTTGCGCTGTTACAATTAGGATGTTTTGCTGCTCTCAGAATAGAGAATTTATACTTACGAACCATTGAATTGGCCAGCACTTTTTTATCAGTAAACCCTTTTCCAGCAATGGTTTTTCTGATTGATTTAATTTCTTCAAAAGGGTTGTTAGGAGTTTCGGGATATTCATAAGAAAAAGAAGGATCGCCCAAATAACTCTTCATAGCATTTGTGTCAGACAGGAACCACGCTTCTATCGCTTTTACACTCACTGTTACCATCTGATCAGTTAGCTGCCCAATTCTTGCTTTAGTATTTGTAATACATTGGTTTACGTCCAAATCTGTTAGAATGAATATATGCGTGGCGCCTTTATCAGTTAATACACGGGTCAAAGGTTGAATATTATGTGGCAATAAGTTTCCGTTTCCTTCTGCGTCTATTACTTCCGGAACGTAATCAATTTGCTTGTTTTCCAGGTAATTGAAAAAATCAGAATGTTCCAAAATTATTTTTTCCGTAGCGCCCTCAACTATGAACCCTAATTTTACCATGGGATACCTCCTCCGAGTGCATTAGTGAGCAAAGCCTCATCCATCTTCATACCATGAAGGTCAAAGCCTTTTACCTGCTTGGTTTGGGTATTGCCGTTTACTTTGTCCACCAATATTATTTCATCAGGTGTAAGTTCAGAAACAAGCGTCTGGGAATGAGTATTGAGCCAAATATAGTGCCCCTTTTCTTTGCACTTATCCCGGAATAAACTAACTAATTGCCGTACCACTTTAGGGTTTAATCCATTTTCGGGCTCCTCAATACATAAAAACTGGGGTTCTTCACTTTGGTATATGGCTGTAATTAATGCAATGATGTTGTAAGTTCCATCTGAGATAAGCCGTTTGGTTAATGGCTTTTTCAATGCGTCCTCGTAGATCACCAAATTGTCTGAACCACTTAATTCTTCTGTTCTGATTTCTAAATTTGAGAAGCCTGGAATAAGAAGTTGAAGCATTTCTACTATTTCTTCTCTGTCTTTTTCATCTTTAAGAATTCTCTTTAGTACTTTTTCAAGGTTTGAGGCATCAGATGATAAACGAGTATCATCTTGAAGGTTTCGTTTGACCTTTTCTTTTGATTCATTTACCAAAAGTCTCGTAAAGTTTGTAAATGAAATATAATCTAAGTCATGTTTAAATGCTTGCATATAGTGGGGAATGTCCCCACTACTGTGTGAATATTCAACCCAATCGGCAAAAGATGACTCTCCCAATAGCGGTGCCTTGTTATACGTCTTAACGTATATTGTTAAATTAGGCTTGAATTTGCCTAGATTAACATGAAAGGCAATATCAGAAAAACCACCTTTATTATTTGAATTAATTAAATTCGTAGCCCCACCAAACAGCTTAAAGACCTCTAAATACATCATAATATTGCACAACTCCATAAACTCCAAAGCCTCAAAAATATTCGACTTCCCGGCAGCATTAGGACCCACGAAAACACTAAAAGGATTTGGCTCTACAAGCTTTATTTCGCCTATAGACTTAAATCCTTCTATTTTGAGTTCATGTATTTTCATGGTGTAAATCTAAATAATACTTTCCTGTTTGCAATGTCCTTTTATCCTTTACAGAAAAATGCCCCGTAATATACAGGGCATTTCCACACTTGCCTACAGGCAGGTTTGCATATTTTCAATTTTCACATTATTCTAGCTCTGCGGCTTTGGAGCCAGTAGCTTTTTGGCTTCTATGCTCAGGGTGGCATGTGGCACTGCGCGCAGGCGGGCCTTGTCTATCAGCTTGCCTGTTACACGGCAGATACCGTAGGTCTTGTTCTCTATACGCACGAGGGCTTTTTCCAGGTGGCTCATGAATTGTATCTGGCGGCTGGCGAGTTGCGCAAGCTGCTCACGTTCCATAGCCCCGCTTCCGTCTTCCATGTTCATGTAGCGGTTCTCGGTATCTTCAGTGCCTGCCTCGTCCTTGCGGGTTATCAGTCCCTGCAGGTAGCCCAGTTCTTTACGCGCTGCTTCCAGGCGGCTGGTAATGATGTCCCTGAATTCATTCAGGTCTTCGTCGCTATAGCGGTAAGCCGGGCCTTGTTGTTGCTGCGGCTCATCCAGGATAGACCTGTAAGTCTCAGGCTGGTAATGAGTCATAGTATTACCGGATCCCTTATGCCCTTTAGATTTATTTTCGAGGCGGCGGTGTGCTATGATAATATTTGTTTTTTTCTCGGTTGAGCGTGCAGCAGGTGTTGCTATTGGCTTTGGTACAGGATGTCCCGTTTTAACAGGTATTTGATTCCCTGTCAAAGTTTTTTTAGAATGAACCGGTTTTTTCGGTTTTATTGCTGTTTTTGCAGCAGGTGGTGGAGTGGGCGCCGCTTTCTTTGGAGCAGGCGCTGCTTTTACCACTGGTTTCAGGGGGGCCTTTGCTACCGGTTTTGCCGGAGTTTTCGCTGTTGGTTTAGTTACTATTGCTTTTTTAGCTACCGGTGCTGCTTTCTTTGCTGGCGCTTCCTTTTTCTTAACAGGCATTGCTTTCCTGGCTGGTGGTGTTGGCTTGCTGGTTTTCTTATTCACTGTCTTTTGGTTATGATTTGTTGTATGTTTTTTAATTGGATCAGCCTTCTTTGCAGGGGCTTTCTTTGCTATTGGTTTAGCCGGGGCCTTTTTCACAGGTGTAGCTTTTTTAGCTACCGGTTTAGCAGGACTTGCTTTTTTCGCAGGTGCAGTTTTTTTAGCTACCGGTTTGGCAGATGCCTTTACAGGTTTATTAGCCACGGCTTTTTTTACAGGCGTAGCCTTTTTTGCTCCCGATGTGGGTTTTACGCTTTTTGATGGCCCGGAAGCCTGTTTTTTGTTAGTTGCCATGACTATTTGGAGGTTTTTGATATGAGTACTCTGATCATTACATCGTTAACTTCTATTTCAATACCATTATCAATCTGCGGCACTATTTTTATATTATCCGCTAAAATTTCCGCGCAAATATAATCACTATAATTAATTATTGCACTTTTAAATGGTTCATACTCCTGAATATTAACTTCAATACGATCTGAAACCTCATACCCGCTCTCTTTACGAATTTTCTGAATACGATTCACCAATTCACGTGCGCAACCCTCTTCCTGCAGTTCAGGCGTTAGGGTAATATCTAATGCAACAGTCAGGTTATCTTTATTGGCTACCGACCAACCGGGTATATCTTCCGCAATAATATCTACATCATCGATTCCTATTTCTACTGGTTCATTATCAATCTGAAGGGCGAAAGTTTTTAGCCTTTCCAGGATGCCAATATCATGCTGGTTCATCTGCCCGATGGCAGCGGCCACGCTCTTCATTTTAGCCCCCATTTTAGCGCCAAGTGTCTTAAAGTTTGGCTTTACTTTCTTTTTTATAAATCCTTCTGTATCACTAAGATACTCTATTGATTTTATGTTTACCTC
>JBIOGX010000166.1:0-3739 GCA_044448445.1 Chitinophagales bacterium | reverse complement strand
ATATTCACCGGGAGTAGATTTGTCTCGGTAAATGACCCGCCCGTGACTTTATGGGGTATATTATCTAAGTAATAAGTTACATCATTGGTGCACCCTCCGGTTCCGCTACTTGAAGATTTTCGGTTTACCTGGTTGTAAGATATCTTTGTTATCTTAAAGAGACTATCTGCAAAGAAACCGGTTTTAACGGCGGGTATCGCGATTATGTAATCATAACCGGGGGCGATGTATGCGCCTGAAGTGTCAATCATAGGCATATACACAGTATCACTGCTTTGGCGGATTTGGATATTTGAAGTATCATAAAAACTTACACTAACCAGGGTGGAAAAATTGCTGTTGCTTACGTATTGCTCTATTAATACCCCGGATAACTCACTACTGTCATAACCATTAAATGTAACACGAAGCCCCGGATTGAGGCAAGTGGACTTGCCACATGAGCAGAAAAACAATACTAAAACCAAATGCACAATAATGCACAATGAGCGTTTCATAAACCTGTATCCGGATATAAAGATATTAAATTGCAAGTTTACATATAATACCGGGATAGTTCTAAATAAATTTTATTAAAGCATTACAGTTTCTACTCCTGTTGTGTGGATGAAAAACCTCCATATTACACCAAAAATATTTCTATGCACAAATTCTCATTTTTCTTTACTTTTGCGCTTCGGGCGTTGAGCCCGATTTTTATATCCGCTCATCGCGCTTACTTTTTTTATTTTTAATTTTTTACTTTTAAAATTTAAATGCGCGATCTTTCTATTAAAAGTGTACTCATTATCGGTTCCGGCCCTATTATCATAGGGCAGGCTTGTGAATTTGACTACTCAGGCTCCCAGGCTGCAAGAAGCCTCAGGGAAGAAGGGGTAAAAGTGATACTCATAAATTCTAATCCTGCTACTATCATGACCGACCCGATTATGGCGGATCGTGTTTACTTGCTGCCGCTCACCGCGGAAAGCATAGAGCGGATACTGGAAGAAAACGATATTGACGCCGTATTGCCTACAATGGGCGGACAAACAGCGCTGAACCTCGCAAAAGAAGTAGATGAGCTCGGTTTATGGGAACGTTTTAACGTGCGGCTGATCGGCGTAGATATTAAAGCGATTGACAAAGCGGAAGACCGGGAATTGTTTAGGCAATGGATGATTGGATTAGGTGTACCTGTGGCGCTTGCAAAAACAGCTAATTCACAGTTGGAGGGAAAAGAAATTGCGCAGGCATTACAACAAGGAGCTAATGCTTCACTGGCGATTCAAAGTTTATCCATCAGCCCCGGCGCTCATTTAGCACAAGGGGCTGATGCTTCACCGGCGATTCGCAATATCGGTACACAAGGTTATCAGCCTGTTGTTATCCGTCCTTCATTTACACTTGGTGGCACTGGGGGCAGTATAGTAATGCATCAAGAGGACCTGGACACGGCGCTTGAAAGAGGCCTGACCGCTTCTCCTATGCACGAGGTACTCGTTGAGCAATCATTGCTTGGCTGGAAAGAATTTGAACTGGAGTTACTGCGTGACAGGTATGATAATGTCGTGATCATTTGTACTGTAGAAAACTTCGATCCAATGGGCATACATACGGGCGATAGTATCACTGTGGCCCCCGCCATGACATTGAGCGATACTGCTTTTCAACTCATGCGGGATACGGCCATCAGGATGATGTGTGACCTCGGTAATTTTGCCGGCGCCTGTAATGTGCAGTTTGCATTAAACCCGGCTACCGAAGAGATCATTGCTATTGAAATTAATCCGCGCGTAAGCAGGTCATCAGCGCTTGCTTCGAAAGCTACAGGTTATCCTATCGCCAAAATAGCTGCCAAACTTGCTATTGGCTATGCGCTTGATGAATTAAAAAATCAGATCACGCAGACAACTTCTGCTTATTTCGAGCCTGCGCTTGATTATGTGATCGTAAAAATGCCGCGTTGGAACTTTGATAAATTCAAAGGGGCTGATGACACTTTAGGGTTACAAATGAAATCAGTAGGGGAAGTAATGGCTATTGGCCGCACTTTCCCCGAAGCGCTGCAAAAAGCCTGTCAGAGCCTGGAGAATAATGCTACCGGCCTTTCTTTTATCAGTACCAGCCGTTTGAGGCCTGAGGAATTGATCAATACACTTAAACGGCCTACATGGGACCGGATATTCCGTATTAAGGAAGCAATGGCTGCAGGAGTATCTATAAAAACCATTCGTGAACTTACGCAAATTGACAGGTGGTTCTTATACCAAATACAGGATATTGTAAATCTCGAAACGGAGATCCGTAAATATAAGCACCTGGAAAAACTTCCGGATGGTCTCCTATACCAGGCTAAACAAATGGGATTTGGAGATGAGCAAATAGCGGAACTGATAAAAGATTGCACCGCCGAAGAGATATATGAACATAGAAAAGCATTGGGTATTACCCGTGTATTCAAAATGGTGGATACATGCAGTGCGGAATTCGCAGCAAAAACACCCTACTACTACAGCACTTTTGAAAAAGAGCCTGCCGTTGTTGGCAAAGGAGGGAGCCTTATATCTGATGAAAGCGGCTCATCGGGCAAGAAAAAAATAATAGTTTTAGGTTCAGGCCCTAATCGTATTGGCCAGGGTATAGAATTTGATTATTGCTGCACCCATGGCCTTATGGCTATCCGGGAGTGCGGTTATGAGTCTATCATGATTAATTGCAACCCTGAAACGGTGTCAACGGATTTTGACATCGCGGATAAGTTATATTTCGAACCGGTTTACTGGGAACATCTGTGGGAGATCATAGAGCATGAAAAACCGGATGGCGTGATCGTACAATTAGGTGGCCAGACCGCATTGAAACTCGCTAAGCGCCTGCACGAAAAGGGAATTAAGATCATAGGTACTTCGTTTGATAGTATGGACATGGCTGAAGATCGCGGCCGCTTTAGTGATACGCTCAAAGAACTGGGCATCCCATATCCTAATTACGGCACCGCCTATACCACAGACGAAGCTATAGAAGTGGCTAAAGAAGTAGGTTATCCGGTATTAGTACGGCCTTCTTATGTGTTAGGCGGCCAGCGTATGCGTATTGTCATTAATGATGATGAACTGGAAAAAAGTGTAGTAAGCCTGTTAAAGCATTTGCCGGGAAATAAAATACTGATAGATCATTTTCTCGACCGTTGCCAGGAGGCGGAAGTAGATGCTATATGCGATGGTGAGGATGTGCACATAATGGGTATTATGGAGCATATAGAGCCTGCAGGTATTCATAGTGGCGACAGTCACGCAGTGCTGCCGGCTTTTAACCTTACGCCATTGATCGTGGACGAGATGGTGGACATAGCTAAAAAAATAGCATTACGGCTTGATATCAGGGGATTGATAAACATACAATATGCTATAAAGGATGGAAAAGTATTTGTGATAGAAGCTAATCCCCGCGCCAGCCGCACCACTCCGTTCATTGCAAAGGCTTATGGAATACCTTACCTGAATATTGCCACCAAAGTAATGCTGGGCGAAATCTTGTTGAAAGACCTGAAAATTATACAAAAGCTGGAAGGCTTTGCTGTTAAAGAGCCTGTTTTCAGTTTTAATAAATTCCCAAATGTAAATAAAGAACTGGGCCCCGAAATGAAGAGTACCGGCGAAGCGATAAGGTTTATCAAAAATCTTCGCGACCCGTGGTTCAGAAATCTTTATAAAGAGCGTAGCATGCATCTAAGCAGATAATAAGCATAGTTTAATAT
>JBIOGX010000165.1:0-3753 GCA_044448445.1 Chitinophagales bacterium | reverse complement strand
CCAGGTATAGAGCAATATAATAAAGAATTGGATGAAGCCGAAACTGAATTTGAGAATGGCTACTTTATTACTCACGAGGAAATGATCCAAGAGATTAAAAAATGGTGAGGGTAGATTTGACAACTTTGCCAAAGTTGTCAAATCTTATAAACAAACAGCTTTTAGGATAAACACCTAACGCATGATCAAAAATATATCCATTTCGCTCACTCCTGCGGATGCCGCAGATGAGCAAAGTATCAAAACTCATATAGCTGCTGAGTGTGGTGTCGAAGCCAAACGTATTACCGGCTATACTATTCAGAAACGCTCTATTGACGCCCGTTCCAGGCAGGCTCACGTTATTCTGCAATTGCAGATTTTTATAGATGAAAAAGTTGCAGAAACGCCACCTTTCAATCCTCAGCTAAAGAATGTTTCCAATGCGCCGCATGTAGTGATTGTAGGCGCCGGGCCGGCAGGATTATTTGCGGCATTAAGGCTTATATCGCTGGGCTATAAGCCGGTAATATTAGAACGGGGCAAGGATGTGCGCAGCCGCCGCAGGGATATTGCTGCAATGTATAAAGAAGGTGTTGTAAACCCTGAGTCCAATTACTGTTTTGGAGAGGGTGGAGCTGGCGCTTACAGTGATGGCAAGTTATATACGCGCTCTACCAAGCGGGGCAATGTGCTGCGCATCCTTCAATTGTTTCACTACTTTGGCGCGGAGCCGGACATACTTTATGACGCACATCCGCATATAGGAACCAACAAGCTGCCACAGATCATCACTTCAATGAGAAAACAGATTATCGAGTGCGGTGGTGAGGTGTTGTTTGAAAAAAAACTTACTGATATCCTGTTAGATGGAGATACCATAACAGGTGTTAAAACCGCTGATGGCGAAACGATACATTGCAGGGCTGTGATACTGGCTACAGGCCATTCCGCTAGGGATATTTTTACATTGCTTCATCATAAGCATATAGCTATAGAATGTAAACCCTTTGCATTGGGTGTGCGTATAGAACATCCCCAGTTATTGGTAGATCAGTCGCAATATCATTGTACCGCCCGTGATCCTTTTTTGCCACCGGCCAGCTATTCATTAGTAGCACAGGAAAACGGCAGGGGAGTATTCTCTTTCTGCATGTGCCCGGGAGGTATTATAGCTCCTGCGGCTACAGCTCCGGGTGAGATAGTAGTCAACGGCTGGTCTCCCTCAAGGCGAAACAATCCCTACGCTAATTCCGGCACGGTAGTAGCCGTTGATGAGCGCGATTTTGCTGCGTATAAATTTACCGGCCCGCTTGCAGCGATGCACTACCAGCAGATGGCAGAGCAAAAAGCTTTTGTGGCCGGCGGCGGCAGACTGGTAGCTCCCGCACAGCGGATGGCTGACTTTGCGGATGGCAAGGTATCCTCCACATTGCCCGCCTGCTCTTATCTGCCGGGTATTTGCAGCGCTGCTATCAGCGAAGTATTACCGGGGGAAGTGAATGTGGCACTGAAAAAAGCAGTTATTGATTTTGGCAGAAAAATGAAAGGTTATTATACCAATGAGGCTGTGCTTGTAGCCACTGAGTCCCGTACCAGTTCGCCGGTGCGCATACCACGTGATAAAGAAACCTTGCAGCATATACAGATCAAAGGGCTTTACCCCTGTGCAGAGGGTGCAGGCTATGCCGGAGGTATTGTTTCTGCAGCTATTGACGGGGAAAGATGCGCAGAGGCTGTGGTAAAATTACTCAATGGCTGAATTAGTTAATAAGTTAAAAGGTTAACCTGCCTACCGGCAGGTTGGTTAAAGCCTGCCCGTACCGAAAAGGCACGTTCGGGCGGGGGTTAATTGGGTTATGAAGTAGTTACCCCAACATCAGTATCAATTGAGTCATTGAGCTATTGATTCATTGAGTAATTTATTGATTATTTCTTCTTTACTTTTGGATATATATGCGTTTATATGGCGTCTTACGGCAAGGTCGCTTTCTTTAATGCTTAAGTTTACAAAAATCTTCCTGCTTTCATCAGCTTTGCCCATTAATTTCAGGGCTATTCCTTTATTGAGTAGTGCAGTTTTTAAGTGATCACTGTTATTGTTTGTATCGGGTACTTCATCGTAAATATTTATGAGTTTATTAAACGTAGCTGTTGCCTCATCGTTATGCCCTGTTTTAAATTCTAACAGGCCACTAAAAAAAATAACATTGGTTTGGTCCGGGAAAATGCGAATAATTCGCTTAGCGGTATTGAGTGCATTATCATATTGTTTGAGCTGACATTCAAAACTGAGTTTATTGGTCCACGCTATAAAATAATTGCTGTCAATATTTAAAGCCTGGTCCAACATGCGTATCACGGACACAACGCTATCCTGATTTTTATTGTACCTGATGTAGGTATTGATGGCTTTATCATTTACCATTTTTGCTTTAGGGTCAGGCATATAGGTATATTGTGCTTCACAATGAGCAAAAGCAATGATGCAAATAATAAGAATAAGCAGGTACTTCATTTGAAATAGTATATTATATAATACATAGAAAGGTGTAATTTCGGAATATTATTCCTTATTGCCAATAATCTTCTTCTCAATGCCCGAATATATGAGCGAGGTTTTTACATCTTCACTAAGGTACTAAAATAACTGCTTCAGCACATTGTAGATAATACCTGGTTTGCCGAGCGTATAAAAATGCAATACGGGAACGTTATTTTTCAACAAATCCTTACATTGATACAGCAGCCACTCGGTTCCAACCTGTTCGCAACCGGCGTCTGTTTTGGCTTTCATCATTTCGTTACATAATTCTACCGGTACTTCCACATTAAAGATGCGGGGCATCAGCGTTAGTTGTTTCTGATTAGTAAGAGGCTTGAGGCCGGGTATAATGGGAACGGTAATACCATGATCACGGCACCGTTTTATATAGTTATGATAATGATTGTTATTGAAAAATAATTGGGTGGTCACATAATCGGCGCCGAAGTCTATTTTACGTTTGAGGTAATAAATATCGGTATCCATATTGGGCGCTTCTATATGTTTTTCAGGGTAGCCGGCCACGCCAATACAGAAATCAGTTTTTGCCCCGTCTATAATATCTTCTTCCATATATTGGCCATTATTGAGGGATACGATCTGCTGCACGAGGTCTTCGGCATAGCGGTGGCCATGCGGGTGAGGGTTGAAGAACTTTTCATTGGCAGCGGCATCACCTCTCAGCGCCAATACATTTTTTATACCGAGGAAATCAAGGTCAATGAGTGCATTCTCGGTCTCCGCCTTGCTAAAGCCGCCGCAGATAAGGTGGGGTATGGCTTCTACTTTGTATTTATTCATGATAGCGGCGCAAATGCCTACCGTGCCGGGGCGCTTGCGAATCTCCACCCATTCGAGGTTTCCATCCCTGCGGGTTTTTAATATTTGTTCGGCGCGGTGATAGGTTACATTAATGAATGAGGGCTTAAATTCCATTAGCTGGTCGAGATGGCTATAAATGGATTCTATGCTTTTGCCCTTGGTAGGCGGCAATATTTCAAAAGAAACGATTGTTTTTTTTGCCTCAGCGATGTGTTGTGTTACTTTCATAATTTTATGAGATGGGCAAAAGTAGTTAAAAAGTTAATTGGTTAAAGGGTTAATTGGTTAATTGGTTAATTAGAGATAGTCGTATTAACAGGGTTTTTAGTTCCATTATTCTGTTTCGTTATTTTCAAATAATTCATGCAATTTTTGTTGCAATATTTTTTTATCGGGCAACCAGGTAT
>JBIOGX010000164.1:0-3786 GCA_044448445.1 Chitinophagales bacterium | reverse complement strand
CCATCAGGAGATCTTGCAACTGCGATAAATGCTGCTTTCGGCTCTTTTGACGCACTGAAAGAAAAAATGAATACGGCAGGCGCTACCCGTTTTGGCAGCGGCTGGGCATGGTTGCTGGTAAATGGTGGTAAGCTGCTTGTAAGCTCTACTCCTAACCAGGATAATCCGCTTATGGATATTGCAGAGGTAAAAGGTACACCCATACTTGGTATTGACGTATGGGAGCATGCCTATTACCTGCACTACCAGAACAGGCGCCCGGACTACCTCAAAGCTATCTGGAATGTGATCAATTGGGATGCTGTTGCAATGCGGTATAAAGCGGCGCTTTAATATTTGTCCATTATCTATCCTGCACTTTTTAACGCTCAGGATAGATAATGGTATTTTAACGGAAGAGTTTAATGCATTCCAAAAGAGAACCCTGCTCCCAACATAAATCCGCCGGGAGATAAAATCTCAACCATTCTTTCACCTCTGTTGCTTAAGGGGGCTCCTGTTATTTCAGTATAATGATAGGTTGCAAATGGTACAGAATAACCGGCTGCTGCATACAATCTGTTGTATCGCTTCCCAAGTGTCCAGAAATAATATACTCCGATGAATGCATTCGTTTGCGGATCAAGTTTGAGCGTTACAACTTCTTTGTTGCCGTATATAGTCCTGAGACGGGTGGTATAAGTTGTATTGCCCGTATTATGTGTGATCCCTGCACCCAATGCGAAACCCCTGTGACATGGTTTTAAATAGTATCTGCCATCAAGGTATATCTTGTTGCCCCAGGTGCTTGAGCCAAAACCTGCGCCAATAGAAACATTTTTTGCAATGGGAACATCAATATCCACGCCAATAAATCCTCCTGGATTATTGATGCCTGTGCTAAAACCAATATATGCTTTCCGGCATGAAGTGGCGTCAATGCTTTTGTGTTTTTTATTTTTTTCCCGGGTATTGTTTTGTAGTATATTTTTTTCGTTCGTATTTTCCTGTGCATAAACAGGGCGCGCCAGGCTCAGAAGTATAATGAAGGTAACAAGGGTTCGTTTTTCCATATAAATGGTTTTGGTAACAAAAATAGTATTTTCAGGCGGGTAAAGAAAGCCTTTTATAGGTATTCTATTCAGCCATGAACATTTATTTTGCCATCGTTCCTAAGCGCAGGGATATTTAGCCTTTCGTGGGTTAAAGATGTATAATAACCAATTACCCTATTAACCCTTTAACTAATTAACCTCTTAACTAATTAACCCTGTTCAAGTCCAGCAGCATGGCTTTTGCCTGTTCGTTGTGGGGATGTTTTTTAAGCAAATGTTCCAGGCTCTTTTTAGCCTTATCGGGTTTTTGATTGTTGTGATACCATACTGCCAGGTTGATAAGGTTCTGTTCATAGTCAGGATCAAGTTGTGCCGCACGCAACAGGTAATCATACGACATGGCATTATTTCCCTGCTGCATAAAGATATAACCCAGGTTTGTATTTGCACTGATATGTTTAGGGTTCTCCCCTACTATGAATTGGAACACTTTTAACGCTTCTGGTAATTTGTTAAGCGCAAGGAGGCATATCCCGTATTTATTTTCAAAGTCGGGGGAGTATTTCCATATCTCCGTTGCACGCTGATACCATGCTAAGGCGCTGTCCGCATGGCTCAGTTGGTAATATGCCTCGCCAATACGGTAGGCGGTCCATGCGTCATTCATGTCAGCAGGTTTCATCTGCATGGCATAGCCGGTTACTTTCTGAAAATCCTTCAGCAGGTAGTAGGCCCGTATATAATCACGGTTTTGTTTTTTGGTAGCTTCTATATCGTTTTGTTTACCGAGGTAGAACAAAGCGGAATCAAGCAATGCCTTTGATGGTGTATATCGCTCATAGAACTCCATGTATCCGCGTGCGGTAGTGATGGCGTCCGGTTTGTCGTTGTTAAAACATTTAAGGCCGAGGAAAGCGGTAATTTTCTTCTGCATAGTATCCTCAATAGGGCGCTTGCGGATATAGTGATCAGTAACGGCTACATGCGGAATGTCTATGCTGCTATTATGCGGCATGTGGCAGGAAACGCAGTCATTGTTTTTAGTGGCGCGTACCTGTGCCGTTTCTGTGCATTGATGCTGCCCGCTTACGTTTCCATGGCAGCTTTGGCAGGCATTGAGGTATTGAATACGTGGCGTTAACTTTACACTTATATGGGGGTTGTGGCAGGTGATGCAGCTCATTTTTCCTGACTCTGCATAGCACTGGCTTTTCTTCATCCGCTCTACGTGAGACGCCATGATCATTTTATCTTGTGCGCCCTCATACTCCGGCATAAATACATTCATCACTTCCGATAGTTTCATGCCGGGGTGAAAATCGAAAAATGTCTTACCGTCATTAAGTACGGTAATTCCCTGAAGGTGGCAACGCTGACAGACATTATTCTGTAGCTCAGTTGACAAGCGCCGCGGATTTACGATGGAATAGTCCGGCCCTTTGGAAGTATCTACGGGGGCCTTTGTCTGCCGCTCCAGCACATGCAGGCTGCCGGGGCCGTGACAACGTTCACAGTCAATCCCGGTTTTGATGGCGTTATATTTATTCTCGCTGTTGCTTACAAAATCCGGGTAGCAGTTGTGGCAGCTCATGCACTCTATCTGTATCAGCCGCTGAAAACGGCTGCTGGCGCCTTTCTCAAAACCCGGTGCAAGGTCCCATCTGTGCTTTTGGGTATAAAAGGTAATGGGGGCCTGGTATAGGTAGCCATTGATATTAAAGATGTGTGAGTTGGTATGTTGCCCGGAGCCGATGATATAGTTTACCCGTTGTATGCGCTTATGAACCGTATCTCCGTTTTCAATCCGGAACTCCATAATATAGAAAGTGTCATTGGTCCAGTAGGGTTTGTAATAGTAATCGAGTGCAGAGTCATAAACCAATGCATGTTCCGGCGAGAAATCAGCAGCGGACTTTTCTTTAGTCGCAAGGCCAAAGGATTGCCCCATACCTGTTTGAATGAAGGTCTGGTAAATAGCATCATGACAGGTTCGGCAGGTTTGCATGCCTATATAGTGCGCGTTGGTATCATACACATTCCGCCATGGTGAGCTTTCCTTGGTAACTGCTTCTTTCTGCGCAGGATTATTGCAAAAGAATACCGGCAATGTTATTGCAAACAAGGCAAGCGTCAACAATATGCTGCGAAGCAGGCTGGAGGACATGATTAAGAAACGTTGACAAAATAAAGTCTACTAAGCTGAATAGTTATTTTTTTTTTATGCGAGGCGTAAAAGCTGCGAATATCAAGCATATTTAAAGATTTTACAACGAAGCAGAACCTGCCTGCCGGTAGGCAGGATGGAAAAGAACAGTCAGATTGGTGGAGTTTATTTTGTCATCGTTCCTAAAGACATTAATTATCATCATTTCATAGTCTTAACAATAGCCAAAACTCCACCAAGTATGGCAATCAACTGTACAATGCGCATCCAAAAAAGTATTCATTTAAGCAAACATACAATTTTAATTTGTGGGACACTGTCCCAAGGTGTATGACAAATTGCACTAATTTTTAGCAGCCCCTGCCTTCGGGTCGGCAATTAGCTCACTGCTCACCAAGATTTGATCCCAACCAAAGGTCGGGATCAAATCTGCCCCACGTTCTATCATACCTCTGTTCCTTTCCAGTGCAATTTGTGAGACACTGTCCCACTATTTTTAAAACAATAATGTGATTTCGCAAAACTTTCAATTTGTGAGACAGTGTTTCACTAATTTGGGAACAGCAATATTGTTTTTATTGCTTATTT
>JBIOGX010000163.1:0-3855 GCA_044448445.1 Chitinophagales bacterium | reverse complement strand
GTAAATAAAGTATATGGCCATACTAAAGCCCGGACACAAGAGTTTACTATGTTAGCAAACTCATATCCGTAAGACCATTTGCCCATTGTGGCTTTAAATAAAAAAAACATCCCGCAGGTGTCAGGCAGGCGGGCTTAAATTCACCGGCAATTATTGGGGGCAGGCGGCTTTGATTGGGCTTTTATCTGCGTGAGAAAATAGTTGCATTCGCCGCGGCGGAGGGCTGTGAAATAATGGATTTCCCGTTGCCTACAAATCGATAGCCCCTGACGGGTATAACATATAGTTACATAATGTTGCATCCGCGGCTACGGACTTATAGCAGGGGTGTTTGTGCCATTTTCGGGAAAATTACCTAACTTTGTGGTGTGGAAAAGGTTATTCAAAATAATGAACAGGGTTATACTGGTGTTTCAAAACATGCAGATAATGGAGTTGCAAAAAATACAACCCGCCATAGGTTTCCGCTTGCAAAGGCCATTGCAAAATACAAAGCAAATATTCAATTCAAAAAATTCAAAAGGGCTTTAAAAGAAGTGGAACAAATAGAGGCAGGGATTATAAAGCCAAAATCCTTACAACAGCTTCTTAATGAACTATAGCATAATCCCTACTCCGCAATTTGAAAAAGATTTAAAGCACCTGTATAAAAAATACCCTTTAATCAAAAAGGATATAGCTATTCTTGAAAAATTATTAAGTGATAATCCTACTACCGGGATTCCTTTAAAAAGGGGTTGCTATAAGATAAGAATAAAAATCACAGGAAAAAGTTCCGGGAAATCAGGCGGTGCAAGAATAATAACCCATGTAAAAGTGGTAAACCAACGGGTATATCTAATGCGGATGTATGACAAATCCGAAATGGAGGATTTAGCTGAAGGAGAATTGGAGGATTTGATAAATAATCTTTAGGGCACCTTCAGGAGTGCTGTGGTTGTGGGATTGCTGCCGCAAGAGGTATTCAGTGCGTTGATTTAGCTAATTGCTAATGCTCAGGATCGTTCGGCATGGCTCACGATGACAATTCTATTGTGCAATGACGGGCATTGATTGGCATTTTATCCTTTTTAACCTTTCCCAAAGCAAAAAATCCATTAAATTGCAGGTAAATGAATACTTATGAATGGCTGATATCGCGGCTGGATGCTTTTATAAGGAAATATTACGCTAATAAAGTAATCCGGGGCACGCTTGTTTTTCTGAGCTGCCTGTTGTTTTATATCCTTACCGTAAGCGTGAGTGAGTATTATCTGTACCTGCCGGTATGGTCGCGGGTAACCATTGTTTCCGGTTTCATAGTATTGGGGCTTTCTTCGCTGGTAGCGTGGGTTATCATTCCGCTTACCAAAATGGGGCGGTTGGGAAAGGTAATCTCGCATGAAGAGGCCGCGAATATTATAGGCAGGCATTTTCCTGAGGTAAGCGACAGGCTGCTGAACATACTGCAACTGAAAAATCAGCATGACGCCCATGCCAGCCGTGAACTTGCTGAGGCAAGCATCAACCAGAAGATTAAGCAGATATCTATTATACCTATCACCAACGCCATTGACCTTTCTAAAAATAAAAAATATCTTCCTTTTTTATTGCCTTTGTTATTGGTGGGTGTATTCATTTTTGTGGCTGCACCCAATGTGTTCAAAGAGAGTTCTTCCCGCTTATTGCAGCCTACAAAGGCATTTGAGAAACCAGCGCCTTTTCAATTCGTGATAAAGAACCCATCACTGACGGCTATACGCAATGCGGATTTTGTAATAACCGTAGAAACAAAAGGGAGCGCACTGCCCGCAGAAGCGTCTATAGAAACAGGTGACGAGCGCATACCCATGCAGCCAATGGAAAACCACTCCTTCCAATACACATTTAAGAATGTTACGGACCCTGTAAGTTTCCGTTTCTTTGGCGCAGGTTTTTATTCATCTTCCAATACCCTAAAGGTGGTGCAAAGGCCTGTACTAAAGGCATTTAAAGTACAGATCAATTATCCCGCATATATTGGCAAGCAAAATGAAACCCGCAACAGCCTCAGTGATATGGCATTGCCCGCAGGCACTACCGTAAGCTGGGCGTTTGTAACAGACCATACCGATGCCGCAACCATACGATTAGGTAACGGCGCACCTACCGGCCTGGTAAAAAGCGCCACTATGTTTGCGGGCCAGTACCGGTTCATGAATGATACCTCGTACACCATAACCCTGCTTAATAAATCAGCCGGTATAGCGGACAGCTTCAAATACCAGGTACAGGTGATTCCTGACCAATACCCGGTAATACAATTACAGCAATTCAGGGATACCGTATCGGGCAAGCAGGTACTGCTCACAGGTACAGCAGGCGATGACTATGGTATTACCCGTGTGACATTTAATTACGAGATAAGTGATAAAAATAAGGCTGTCGTTAGTAAGAGCATACCGGTGAAAATAACACCGGGGGCGCTCACTACATTTAACCAGTATCTCGACATACTGTCATTAGATCTGAAGCCCGGGCAAAAATTATCTTACTACATAGAGGCATGGGACAATGACGGTGTGCATGGCAGTAAGGCGTCACGAAGCGAAGTGATGACCTACCTGATGTATAATGACAAACAAATTGACTCTGCCATTAATGAGAACTCCAAACAAATCAGTTCAGGCATAAGCAACAGTTCAACGAGAACACAGGAGTTACAAAGCGATTACAAAGACATGCAATCTAAAATGCTGCAAAGCGAAAGCCTTGACTGGAACCAGCAGCAGTCGCTGCAGGAGATGATGAAGAAGCAGATGGAGCTAAAGACCGACGTAGAAAATATCAAGCAAAGGTTTGAAGAACAAAAGCAGCAAAGCGAGCAAAAAAAATACAGTGATGATCTGAAAGACAAACAGAAGGAATTAGATAAGCAACTTGATAACCTGCTGAATAATGAACTGAAAGAGCAAATGAAAAAGCTGCAGGAACTGATGCAAAGGCTGAATAAAGAACAGGTAGTAGAGACTATGAAGCAGATGGAACAGGACAACAAGCTGTTCAAAATGGATATGGAGCGCATGAAAGAGCTATACCGGCAAATGGAAATGCAGATGCGCATGGAAGACCTTGCCAATAAAATGGATGACCTCGCTAAAAAAGAAACAGACTTACAGAAAAAAACCGAGAATAGCACAAAAGATCAGCAGGCTTTAAGCAAGGATGACCTCGCTAAAAAAGAAACAAATAGTGATAAGAAAGACCAACAGGCTTTGAGCAAGGAACAAAAGGATCTGAAAGACAAGCTGGACAAGGCGATGAAGGAAGATATGAAAGAGATCCAAAAGCTGGATAAAGAATCAAAGAAAAGTGATAAACCCGAGGAAGAGGAACAAATGGGTAAAGAGGCGCAGGAGGATATGCAGCAAAGCGAGGATGAACTGAACAAGAATGATAAAAACAGCGCCAGCAAATCTCAGGGGAAAGCTGCAAAGAAGATGAAGGAAATGGCGAAGTCGCTACGCGACAAAGCGGGAGGCAAAAGCATGGATGAAATAGAGATAGATATACATGCTACACGACAGATACTCAGCAACCTGATCAGGCTTTCCTTTGACCAGGAAGACCTGATGAACTCAGTAGGCATTACATCCTTCACGAGCCAGGCATATATCAATAACCAGGAAGAGCAAAACAGGCTATATAGCAATTCAAAAATGATACGGGACAGTTTGTTTGCATTAAGCAAGCGTGTTAGTAAATTGTCGGTTACTATAAATAAAGAAACTACTGAACTGGAGTACAAAATGCAGAAAGCGGTAGAAGCGCTGGAGACCCGCAATAAGGGCGCTGCTATTACTGACCAACGATATGTAATGACCCACACTAATAACC
>JBIOGX010000162.1:0-3870 GCA_044448445.1 Chitinophagales bacterium | reverse complement strand
AGTGAATACGAATACCCAAACGAGATCTACAAAGTGCCAGTAAAGGCCAATCTTTTCTACCATCTCGTAATGGCCGCGACGCTCATATACACCGTTCACGGTATTCACGAGTATCAGTATGTTGAATATAACACCTGAAGTTACGTGGCCTCCGTGGAAACCTGTAATGGTAAAGAAGTAATTAAAGAAACTGTGCGTGGACTGCATTGCAAAAAGCGGCTGGGTATTCAAAATATTCTGAACCGCTTCTTTATGTGGATTGAAGAAATGACGGAACTGGTCCACAGGAGTATTTACATCTGTGAAAGAACCCCACCAGCCGCCTTCAGCGTGGAGGTGCGTCCACTCCCATGCCTGGCAGCTAAGGAAGCAAATACCACCTACGATGGTCCACAACAGCCATTTAGCTACATTCTTTTTATCACCATAGTGGCCTGCATGAACCGCAAGCACCATGGTTACCGAACTCATGATGAGAATGAAGGTCATCAGGCTCACAAACAATAGCGGCAGGTTTGTTTCTCCCATAAAAGGGAAAGACTTGAATACCTGGTTAGGATCAGGCCATACGACGCTGAAAAAGCGAGTAGTTCCGTAAGAGATCAGGAACGCGCCAAAAGTAAGGGCATCTGATAACAGGAAGAACCAGGTCATCATTTTTCCATAGCTCACGTTGTAAGGCGAGCGGCCGCCTGCCCATAGCTTTGGTTCCGGCGCTGTAGTAACAACTGTTGTTTGCGACATTAGATTGTTTTAATTGTTGCCCCCGACATGTCGGGGAAAAAACTGCGAGCGAATTTCTTAAAATTTTATTGATTTACAAGAAAGAACACAAATAAATATATCCACAATGCGTCCACAAAATGCCAATAAGTCCCAACGATCTCTAATCCTGTTGCATTGTAGGTTTTTATATTAGTGCTAAAGGCACGGAAAAATACAAATAATAAAGCAATTATTCCGCTTAAAAGATGAGCAAGATGTAAACCAGCAATAATAAACAGGAATGATTCGCTTGGATTGCCGTTAACCCTCACTGTGGCCATCTCATTGAGCACCTGTCCATTTATTCTCACTTGCTGAAACTGGTGGTACAATTGATAAAAACCCGCAAACTGTAATAGACCAAAGAATATGCCCAGCAACAAGGTAACCGAAATAATGAGCCTGAATTTTGGCATCTCCCTTTTTTTATAGGCTTTCACCCCAAAAATCATGGTAATACTGCTGATTACTATTACCACAGTTGACCAGGTAAATACTGATGGTAATGTATAATACCGCCAGTTGCCCTGCGCCTCCCGAACCATGTAGCCGCTGGTAAGGCCGGCAAAGGCCATACTCATACTGGCCATAGCCAGCCACATCATAAATTTTTGTGGGTGTATTTTTTTTCTTTCTTTGACGGTCTGCACAGTTGCTTCCATATTAAAATTTTACCACCAAATCCGCCGCGGCGGAGCTTTTTTAAAATTAAAAACATTGTAAACACCTCCTTTAAATCGGGGTTTACATTTTATCAATTACCAGCGCCAGCAATACTGTGGGCAGGTAAATAAATGACGCGAACATCACCCTGCGTGCAGATTTATGGTCGTTCTTTATATAAAATATTACCGACGCCACGAAATACATAAGTCCGCAAAGCAGGCAAGCCCACATACCGATATTCCCTGTAAGGCCTATGAAACGCGGCACCATAGCCATAGGTATCAGCACGAGACTATACATCATGCACTGAATACCGGTAAAACGTGTTTCTTTTTCGCGGGTAGGGAGCATACGTATCCCTGCCCTGTTGTAATCGTCAAACGCTACCCATGCTATTGCCCAGAAGTGCGGGAACTGCCAGAAAAACTGTATGGTGAACAATATCCATCCACCGATTCCAAAATCACCTGTAGCGGCTACCCATCCTATGAGTGGCGGTAAAGCCCCGGGTACGGCGCCTATGAGCACGGCAACGGGATGTACCTTTTTCATGGGAGTGTAAGCAAACGCATATAATAACAGGGAAATGAAACTGAGCGCACCTGCCTGTGGATTGAAATAATAACCCAACAATAAAGCTCCGCAGATACCTGTTATGGCAGCGAATATCCAGGCCTCAATATGCCCCATACGACCATCAGGCATAGGCCGAAGGCGTGTGCGGCTCATCAATGCGTCACTATCACGCTCCAGTATCTGGTTGATGGTATTGGCGCCGCCTGTTACCATCATGCCACCGAGGAAAAGAGTGATGATCTGCTGCCAGATAGCCCTGTCA
This sequence comes from Chitinophagales bacterium, assembly GCA_044448445.1. Lineage (GTDB taxonomy): Bacteria > Bacteroidota > Bacteroidia > Chitinophagales > Chitinophagaceae > Nemorincola. Next base: position 1,601 of record JBIOGX010000162.1, on the reverse strand, counting down.
TTCCATACAAAATGAACATTAGGAGCCATCAGGAAGCCTATAACGCTGCTAAACACCACCATGCCACTGAGATTAGGTTTCAGTAACTGATTGTAGTCTCTTGCACGCGTCAGCGCCATAAGGTGCCATTTTGCTTTAAAAGGCTCTTGCCGCAACATTAATGGTAAATATAGTAAATAAATGTAGGGGGCAAAAGTACGATTATTTATGAGTTTTAGAAAACAAAAAGAAGATAAACTTGTCTGGTTTAAGTCTTGAGCGAAGCGAAGACTTAAATCTACCTATAAATGCAGGACTCCGTCAGGGAAAGTATATTCTAAAGCTGAGTAGAGTTACTGAAGTAATAAACATACAACATCATTACACCGGGACGGGGATTACTATTTAGCTTTAGTGCAAGTTTTGCCGGACGGAGTCCTGCATTCTATTATTGATTTAAGTCTGGAAGACTTAAACCAGCGTGGCCGGCAAGGCATATTCTAAAGCCTGATAGAATTACGAAAGCAATTATTACTCTGCGCTGGTTTAAGTCTTAAGCGAAGCGAAGACTTAAATCTACCTATAAATGCAGGACTCCGTCCGAGAAAGCATATTCTAAAGCTGAGTAGAATTACTGAATCAATAAGCACACAGCATCATTACACCGGGACGAGAATTACTATTTAGCTTTAGTGCAAGTTTTGCCGGACGGAATCCTGCATTCTATTATGGATTTAAGTCTGGAAGACTTAAACCAGCGTGGCTTTCTATATCTTCATAGAATTATAAAAGCAATTATTTACTTTAGCATTATGGCAACCCGTTACCGATTCGGAGATAGCAGCTATCCGCATTTTATAACCTACTCTGTAGTAAACTGGATAGATGCGCTTAGCAGGCCGATATACAAAGATATTGTGGTTAAAAGCCTGGGCTTTTGTATTAGAGAAAAAGGGTTGATTCTTCACGCATGGGTCATTATGAATAATCATGTGCATCTTATAGCCAGTGCGCAAGATGGCTATAAGCTGGAAAATATTATGCGTGATCACAAAAAATTTACTGCAATAGAATTATTAACCGCTATTAAAGAAAATAATGGCGAAAGCCGGAGGTCATGGATGTTGTGGTTGTTTGCCGCAGCCGGAAAGCAAAACCCGAATAATGTTAATAACCAGTTTTGGCAACAGGATAATCATCCGATCCAGTTAACCACACCAGATGTGGCAATGCAAAAACTAAACTATATCCACAACAACCCGGTAAGAGCAGGGATAGTTGTTGAGCCGCAGCATTATGTTTACAGCAGCGCTGTTGATTATTCTTCAAAACTTAAAGGCTTGTTGCCTGTTGTGCATTTATTCTAATGCAATTGAATCTCTATTAAGCTTTGAGTGCATATTTTGCCGGACGAAGTCCTGCTTTTTATTGTGGATTTAAGTCTTCGCTTCACTCAAGACTTAAACCAGCGCAGTTTTGGGTACATGTTTTGCCGGACGAAGTCCTGCTTTTTATTGTGGATTTAAGTCTTCGCTTCGCTCAAGACATAAACCATCTAACAATTGGCTACACCAATTGCCGGAAGGAGTCCTGCTTTTTATTGTGGATTTAAGTCTTAGCTT
>JBIOGX010000161.1:0-3875 GCA_044448445.1 Chitinophagales bacterium | reverse complement strand
GTATAAGTGGGTTTAGATTATAACTTTGTGGCCTCTGATAAAAAGTAAAGAAGAATAATAATTAAATTCTCCGCCGCGGCGGAGGCGGGGTTTACATCATGCATTTAGACATTTCTATCGTCATACCCTTATTCAATGAAGAAGAATCTTTGCCCGAACTCGTGGCTTGGATAGAGCGTGTATGTAAGGAGCATGATTATACCCACGAAGTGATCCTGGTAGATGATGGGAGCTCAGATAATAGCTGGGAGGTAATAAAACAGCTTTCATCGGAATACCCTGCAGTAAAAGCCATTAAATTCCAGCGCAATTATGGTAAAAGCCCTGCCCTGCATGAAGGATTTAAAGCTGCATCAGGCAATGTGGTTGTCACTATGGATGCAGACTTGCAGGATAGCCCTGATGAGATACCGGGGCTTTATAATATGATCATACAAGATGGTTACGACCTGGTAAGCGGCTGGAAAAAAGTTCGCTATGATAATACGATTACTAAAAACCTGCCTTCAAAACTATACAATGCGGTAAACCGCTGGTTTAGCGGAATAAAGCTGCACGATATGAACTGTGGCTTAAAAGCCTATAAGCGGAAAGTGGTGAAAAGTATAGAAGTATATGGTGAAATGCACCGTTTTATACCGGTGCTTGCAAAACATGCAGGCTTTAAAAAGATAGGGGAGAAGGTGGTGCAACACAGGCCACGGAAATATGGTGTATCCAAATTTGGCTGGGAGCGCTTTATCAATGGTTTTCTTGACCTCCTTTCCATACAATTCGTAAGCCGTTTTGGTAAGAAGCCTATGCATTTATTCGGTACATTAGGCTCATTTACATTTTTGACCGGTTTCATTTTTATTATATGGCTCATAATTGATAAGCTCAGCAATAGTGCCCCGCTTACTAATAAGCCTGCATTTTATATCGCTCTTACCACAATGATTATGGGTACTTTATTTTTTCTCACCGGCTTCATAGCTGAGCTCGTTGTTCGCAATGCCGCTGACCGCAATGTGTATCTTACCGAAGAAAAAATTGGTTTACAGTAGGGACAGACTCATGTGTCTGCCCTATATAAACAAGAGTTTGGTTGTATGGATAATGTCGTGCGGGAGTTGGGTATGATTCAACGTAATATTTTCTTATAACTTGTTTCCAGGTAGTAATCAATATAGTTTTTTAATATAGCGCTATTAACAATACTTTATTGACTAAAAAGCGCATTTCTCACATATTTCTATCAAATTTGCGCATTCATTTTTAATATTTATGCACCTGTTACGTTTTCTGATTGTCATACTAATGTTTGTTTTTGCAGCTACATCTCCTGTTTTTGCACAAACAAAAACCACTAAACCTCCTGTACAAAACATAGGAAGTATTATGGGCAAACTGATAGATAATCAAAGCCAGCCAGTTTCTTATGCTACGGTAACTCTATTGCGTGCCGACTCATCGGTAATAAATGGCGATCTTACCAAAGATGATGGCTCTTTTAGTATTTCTCCTACAGGTATTGGTGATTTTCGCCTGCGTATAGAATCAATTGGGTCAACCACAAAATTTGTAAATGTGCAGGTAACCGCCGATGCACCTGATAAAAAACTGGGAAAAATAAAAATAATCCAGTCAGAGAATACATTGAAGGAAGTCAGCGTGGTAGGTGAAAAACCGATAATGGAGCTGAAGGTGGATAAAAAAGTATTCAACGTAGAAAAAAATACAACTACTGCCGGCGGAAGCGCTACCGATGTGCTGCAGAATGTTCCATCTGTTTCAGTAGATGCCGATGGTAATGTGAGCCTTCGTGGCAAAAGCGATGTTACAATACTCATAGATGGCAAGCCTTCTACTATGCTTGGTACAGATGTCGCTTCAGCATTGCAGAGCCTGCCTGCCGGTAGCATAGAAAGCGTGGAAGTAATTACTAATCCATCTGCCAAATATGACGCACAGGGCACCAGCGGTATCATTAATATCATTACTAAAAAAGATGGCCGCTTTGGCATGAATGGTACCGCAACATTAGGCGCCGGAACACATGATAAGTATAATGGCAACTTGGGCCTGAATGTAAGAAAAGGGAAATGGAATGTATTTTTAAACAGCAGTTTCCGCCTCAACAGCACTTACAATAATGTTACTACCAACAGGGTAGATAAACCTGATTCAATAAGAATCATTCCTCAATCTTATCATACTTATGAGCATGTGCCCCATCAATTTGATGGTTCTTTCAATTCGATAGGGGCCTCGTTTGATCCTGATAAATACAACTCAATAACCCTCACGGAGAATATAAACATAATGCAGTTCAGTTTTAAAGACACCTCGAATTATAACGTGTATGGCAACCCAAATGAAACAAGCCCTGCAAGTTACCAGCAACAACGCTATTCTTCTTTTGTTGGACAACCACAATCCTTGTCCACCGCTTTAGATTACAAACATAAGTTTAAAAAGAAAGATGAAGAACTGAGTATTGACGCTACTTACGCTGCAACTACATTCCGCCGCAAGCAGGACTATACAACAATAGATACAAGCAGTTATACACAACATGCACCCGGTATAGGTACTAATAATACCCTTAATGTCTGGGCTGATTATACAGACCCGCTATTTACAAAGAACGGGAAGCTTGGGCTTGGTTTTAAATCGCAATTCTATTGGTTCACGAGCAGCAATACGCCTACGGTAAATTTAAATAATATCGGAGATAAATTTGATTCAACCCTTCTATCTATCTATAATTATACTCAGCAAATTCACGCCGGGTATGTGAACTGGAATGATCAGCTTGGCAAATTCAGTTACCAGGCAGGCCTGCGACTCGAAGACGCTGTTTATGACGGGAACGGCCAAACACCACGCGATACCTCACTGCATAATAGTTTCCTAAGCCTTTTCCCTTCTGCGTTTATTTCATACCAACTGGAGAACCAGCAAAGTATTTACCTGAATTATAGCAGGCGTACCAACAGACCCGGCTTTAGGCAACTGTTGCCATTTGTTGACCTCTCTAATCCCGGTACAGTAAATACAGGTAATCCCAGCCTTATCCCTGAGTTCATTAATAATATTGAGTTTAGTTACAGCAAGGCAGACAACAAAGGTGATAATTTTATACTCAGCGCCTATTATGCCTATACACAAAAACTGATAGAAAAAATTACCAGGCCATTATTGCCGAATGAAGCGGCGAAATACGGAGTGCCATCAAGCAATTTATTTACCCAACCGGTAAACATTCAATCAGGTACCACTTACGGCCTTGAAGGAACCGGGCATTTTCAGATACTGCCCATATGGGATGCTACCCTTAACGCTAATTTTTTCGAGAACCAACTTGTGATAGGTAATAAATACCCTGAACTCACAAAATATTTATCTAATAACAGTGGCTTTACCTGGTTTGGTAAAGTAAATACCAACATTAAACTTCCAAAAAATTTCTCATTCCAGGTAAATGCTAATTATGAATCACCCAAGGTTATTGCCCAGGGTAATCTGAAGGAAACCTATTGGGTAGATTTGGCGTTACGTAAAAACTTCTGGAAAAATAAAGCCACATTGATACTCAACTGCTCCGATGTCTTTAAGACACACGTATTTGTTACCGATAATAACCTCAATACTTACAACGAAACCATTGACCGTGTAAAGGAAACACGTATAGGTAATATAACATTCACTTATCGTTTTGGCAAATCAGACGCAGGTAAATCCGGTGGCCCTAATGCAGGAAAACATGGTAAGACTATGGACGACAAAAATAAACCGCCCAAGCCAACAGATGAGGAAAGGGATAAAAACCTGAAAGAAGGAGATGACAACGACCAGGGCGGTGGCGGTGGTGGCAACCCGGGTGGCAAAGG
>JBIOGX010000160.1:0-3880 GCA_044448445.1 Chitinophagales bacterium | reverse complement strand
TATTCGCGGATTTTGCGCCTCGCACAAAAGAAACATAATCATTAAACTTGATGGATTTTATTTAATCATCTTCACTTACTTATATCATAGGTGTGGCTTAATGCTCTTTTGAAATGCAATATATCGGCATATATATTTATTCATATCTTAGTGCAACTATTGGGTCAAGTTTTGAGGCTTTGATAGCCGGGTATATGCCGGAAATAATGCCCACTAAAGCGCAAAGGCTGACACCCATTGTTATCCATAACCAGGGTACAATAAATCCCATTTTGAAGAATATGCTGACTATATTTCCCATCAGCATACCAAGTATTACACCGACTGTGCCACCCATGAGGCTTATCATTACCGATTCAGTGAGAAACTGCTTTTTGATTGTTGATGATCGGGCGCCTAACGCTTTGCTGACCCCTATTTCCCTTGTTCGTTCAGCCACAGATACCAGCATAATATTCATCAGTCCTATTACTGATCCCAGCAAAGTAATGATACCGATAATTATTGCAGCCCATCTTACATATCTGATACTTTTCAAGACAATATTTACAAGGTCATCATTCTGCGTAATCGAAAAATTATTTTGTGTACCAAGCGGTAGTTTACGGATGACCCGGAAAAGTCCTTCTGCTTCTTCGGCTGCAATACCTTTTAGCTTTACATTCGGCACTATCACACTGATGAGGTAATTTTTTCCACCCCCGTATATAGCTCTTGCTGTATTGAGTGGTATAAGCACCTCATTATCCGCATCATTTATCATACTCCCGCCTTTAGATTCCATCACACCTATCACCCTGTATTTGGTATCACCTATAGATACGACCTGGTTAATAGCTGATCCAATGCTGTGCTTAAATAATTTTTTAGCGACACCATTACCAAGTATGCAGGCATAACTTCCGGAGGCTATTTCCGCAACAGAAAAATTTCTACCCTCATCAAGCTTGGTATCCGTTACAATAAGGTATGCCTCATCAACACCCTCTATATTCACATTCGGATTAGTCTTTTCTGACTGGTAATGTACCGTGGATACCTGGCTGCCGGTGACCGATATAGTTACGGTAGCGGGAAAATGAAAACGCTCCCGGAACATCCTGGCTTCATCATACGTAATATTGTTGTGTATATAAATACCTTTTTTACGCATTTTTCTCCTCACCACATCGCTGGTGATTTGGAAAGAATTAACGCCCATGCTGCTAAAATTGGAATAAATGCTTTCCTTCATCACTTCTATAGCGGTAAGAATACCCACCAGCGCCATGATGCCAAGCCCTATGATGGCAATAGTAAGCGCTGAACGCAACCCATTGGTACGTATTGCCCGGAAAGCCAGTGTAAGGTTGAAAAAAAATTGCATCATAACCGCCGCTAAAGTTAGGCAAGATTAAGGAAAGATGTCATAACCTGAAAAAAGACCTCTTCATAATCCATAAAGAGGCCTTACAAGTTATTTCTTTGACAATTATTATCCCTGTAATGCTGCTGCCCCGCTCACAATCTCGGTAAGCTCGGTAGTGATAGCAGCCTGGCGGGCGCGGTTATAACTGATCTTTAGGGTTTTCAGCAGCTCATTGGCGTTTTCACTGGCTTTATCCATTGCTGTCATACGTGCGCCATGCTCTGATGCGTTTGCGTCAAGTACCGCTTTATAAACCTGTGTATTCAGTATTTTGGGCATCAGTTCCTGGAGCAAAGTTCCCATTGAAGGTTCGAAAACAAAATCTATGCTCCTGTTGCCTTTTTTCTCATCAGCCTTAGGTATAGGCAGGTAAGGCTCTGCTATAAAAATCTGGGTAGCGGCATTCTTAAACTGGCTATAGACGAGTTCAACATGGTCATATTCCTTATTCAGAAAACCCTGTTGCGCAAATAGGGCAGCCCTGCGTACATTGTCGAATGTAAGGTCTGAAAATATATTCCAATAGCTGTCAACAAGTTTGTAATTATTACGCAGGAAGTATTCATACCCTTTTTTACCGATAGGCAGAATAGTAACATTGCCTTTGGCATGCTGGGCAGCATATTTTGTCCTGATCATCTCACGTGTAAGCTTTATGACATACGAATTATACCCACCACAAAGGCCACGGTCGCTGGTAATAGGTATCATCAACACCCGCTCAACAGGGCGCTCTTCGGCCAATGGCATACCCCCATCAGGCGATGAACTGCTTACTATATTGCTCAGCATTTCCTGCAACTTCCGGGAATAAGGGCGCATCTGGATAATAGCATCCTGCGCACGGCGCAGCTTGGCCGCGCTCACCATCTTCATAGCCTTGGTGATCTGCTGGGTTGACGTTACTGATTTTATACGATTACGAACCTCTTTAAGTTGTCCCGACATATTAATTTTAAATAACAATGATTAAACCGGTGCAAAATTATCACTTTTAGGAATGACGACAAAATAATAACAAGAATAAATAAGCCTACTCCTCCAATGTCATTAACTTAAGCGCGATTTACCAGCGTCAGAACGTGCGATACCTACGGCATCGAACTCATTTTTAATTTATTTTGCTATAAACATGTGACCCCGACTGGGGTCATTTTTTTATTAAGTTAATGACATTGTCTTGACAAGTATAAATGCACAAGGATGGGGCTTTGATTACCGTGATTTAGTACCATAACGTTCGATACCTTCGGCATCGTGTTATCTTTTGCTATTTTTTTGCTATAAACGTATAATACCTTCGGCATCAATGCGTATTTTTTCAATCCTTGCTATAAACGTATGATACCTTGCGCCACCGTCCCGAATCCTTGGGACTAAGGGGTACGCGGCCGGCATCAGAGGTATTTTAAAATTATTGTAATTGCTTAAGCCAATGGCATTGAGTAAATCACGGTAATTGCTGCGCCGGCTGAAGGCTGATAATATTCTGCACATTGAGGTAATTAATTATGTGGCTTACAGATGTATGCAATGGTTCTGTATCGGTATGTATGTGTATTGCAGGGGCAACAGGCTTTTCGTACGGGCTGTTAATTCCTGTGAAATTTTTGATTTTGCCTTCCTCAGCTAATTTATAAAGCCCTTTTGCATCGCGCGCCTTGCAGGTGCTGAGACTTGCGTCAACAAAGGTTTCAATAAAGGATGCTGTACCAATAATATTTTTAGCCATCATCCTGTCTTCTTCAAAAGGAGAAATAAATGAAGCGATAACAATAGTGCCTGCTTCATTAAAGAGCCTGCATATCTCAGCTACACGCCTGATATTTTCTCCCCTGTCTTCTTTAGAAAATGATAAGTCGCTGTTGATACCCAGACGTGTATTATCGCCATCTATCACATAAGACCGAAGCCCCTTGCTAAAAAACCAGCTTTCTAACTCTGCGGCAATAGTTGACTTGCCCGAAGCGGGTAGCCCGGTTAACCAGATGGTAAATGATTTATTTGCGTTCTGTTCTTCTCTCTGCTTCCTGCCTATTTTACTGTTTTGCAGAAATAGCTTTGATATATTCTCCCGCTTCACTTTTTCAGCTTTATTAAACCTGGAGGGAATACCGAAATTAACCCTGTGCCAGGCTCTTTCGTGCGTAAAGTATAACACCATTTTTGTTACCAGTTCCAGGCCCCCGATTTCGGCGCCTATATTCAATTGGCCTGTAATAAACCACCCCAATAAAACGGTATCCAATGTACCGACAATTCGCCAGGAAAGGGTTTTTAATAAATGCCTTTTTACCGTAGGGTCATTTTCAAATATTTTAAGAAAAGCATCTGCAATCATTCGGCTAATGTAAGAAATTATATATTTATTCTTAAAGCCAAATCTCAGATGGGCGCTTTTTACCACTAAGTTCACGAAGGGAAACGCAAGGGACACAAAGTTTCTCTAATACCATTTAGACAACTAAACAT
>JBIOGX010000159.1:0-3916 GCA_044448445.1 Chitinophagales bacterium | reverse complement strand
TACTGTTACTGTGATACTGGCGCTGGCAGTAATGCCGCAGATGTCTGTAACAGTTGCCACATAAGTAGTGGTGGTTGCCGGTGTAACTGCAACCGGCGGGGGCGGAGTTCCGGCGGGCGATGGTGTCCATGACCATGTATAAGGCGGCACACCATACACTCCTGCAACAGAAAGTGTAGATGACTGGCCTGCACATATAGTAGAAGGGGATGCGGTAAGTCCCGCAGCGCCACCCACTATTTCAACCGTATGCCCGAAAACAGTTATAGTCAGTGGCTGAGACATGTAAATATACGTAGTTGCGCATGCAGCCGTATTTGCATATTGCTGGTAAACATACATATCAATGTTCAGATTATAGGGCGCACATTGAGGCGGGGAAACACATGCCGAAAAATCAGACCACATGGAATAAGTAGCGCCTCCGGCAGCAGTACAAGTACCGGCGGCAGGAATAAAGGGGTTGCAATACCACCACAATCCTGCAAAACCGGTAGCTGCTCCGGGGCTTCTGCAGGTACCGAGGAAAAACTCTACACCTGCATCATTCATTACTGCGCCATTTCTTGCTGTATATTGGTTTGCAAATTGAATATCAGTTACTGTGACATTTGCAGGTGTTGTAGCCGGGTTTACAGTATGGCAACCTGTCCTTGGGGCAAATGTTGTTGAATAGTTTGATCCGCCGGGAGCCGGAGGTATTGGTGTTGTAGTTGGAGTAGATACAAGCGGATCAATAATTACAGGATAAGAAGATTCAGGCCTGTTGAGGAAATTTCCGGGCAGTGCAATATCAAGTATATTTCCGTCAATATAATATTCAAGTTGCTGGAAAGTAGCTGCCACATTATTTTTTTCACTTACTGTAGCATCAGAGATAAAATATACTTCCGCTCCTGAATTATTTTTTATAGATAAACTCCCCGTATATTTTGTTTGCACAGTTGGGATTAACCTGGATTTTGTTTCACCCCGAATGGATAAGGATAGACCGTTATCCATCCGGAGGTGGTCTCTAACTAATAATTTTCCATTAGCATATTCAGGCATTGCATGATTGATGAGAAAATTTGTTTTGATTCCACCCCAGAAAGCAAACATTTCGATATCTACCCCCGGCCATGCATTCTTTACATATATGCCATCATCACCTGCCGTATAATTCGTCCAGGTTGCCGTACCTAATGATAATTCGCTTCCGTCGGGCTTTGCATATACCAATTCCAGGTTATGGTTAAATTGAAAATTTTCTCCTGCTTTACCCAACGAGGAAAAACTGTTGACGTTATTTGTATTAATACTTACAGGACAAGGCTGTTCATTAGCGGCATATACGCCTCTGTGATCATTGTCAGGTCTAAGTTTTGTTTTTATAGTTCTCCAGTTGCCTTGTGCATCACGGTAATGCATAGACGCTGAAGATGTTTGCTGCATAATATCCCTGCCACCTGTACCTTCTTTTATAAAAGTCTTTGAAATTTCAGTGCGCTTACCTATCAGTTCATAACAATTATCACAAGGAGTTTCAGCAAAGAGCATACCTAATTCAGGATGATTTTCATAACCTTTGTTGGCTATGAGCGCTTCTTTACTTACATTTTTGTATTGGGGAGTAAAAGCTTTATAATTATTCCCCGGCGTTGCGGTCATCGCATTTTTAGAATGTAAAGTATTCGCCGTAGTATTAGCTTGCCCGGGTGTTGCAGAGCGTAGTGTAGTGCCGGGTGCAGGTGCATAGTCTTTCCCCATTAACGCCTGCCCATATAGGCTGGTAGCATTAAAAGAAAAAAAGCAATAGGCTAATAGAGCAGAGAAAGTAAAAAAAAATTTCATAAGTTTCAGAATAAAAGTTACGTGTATAATAGACAATATTTTTATTTAAAAGGTTGGTAAACTAATGAAATAATTAATCATAATCATTGTGTTACCAGCGGTTATAAGTTAAAAATAATACATTTAAACAATTAAAGCAAAAAATAGCGTTATTTATTTTATTAATATTGTTTAAATTTAAATATTAAACGCGAATATGGATTTTGCAAATTCACTATTTTGGCACCCTATAAAACCCACTTCCCGGCAGTCCGCCAGGGCCACTCAAAATCCTTAATTTCGTGGAATGATAAAATACAGGCTATTTTGGTTTATTCTTTTGCAGGTAACATTTTTCATACCTGCACCTTCTGTTGCCCGGACCCCGCCAATAGATGGTGGGCATATAACAATAATCATTGAACCTGTATATAACGGCAAACCACTAAAGCTCGCTAACCAATACTATGTAAACGGACATGGCGATACCCTATACATAGACCTCTTTAAGTTTTACATCAGCAATGTGAAATTGTCTGCGGGAAGTTCGTATGTATCCTATCCCGACCGTCATCTCATAGACGCAGAAAATATAACTTCCCTGGCTTTCCACATTGACAATATACCTTCCGGCAGTTTCACATCAATGCAATTCATGGTGGGCGTGGATAGTACAACAAACACTTTAGGCGCTAATTACGGAGACCCCGACACAGCAAAAGGAATGTACCGCGGTGGGAATAGCGGCTATATAATGGCAAAACTTGAAGGAAGGTCTAAAGTGTGTAAAACATTACGCCATGTTTTTGAATTTCATATAGGCGGGTACATGACGCCATATAATGCTGCGCGTATTGCAAAGATTGAATTAGCGAAGACAATTGATGTGAAAAACGGTAAAAATATTATTATCAGGATCAAAGCAGATGCAGCCGCGTGGTTCAGGGAAATTGATCTCTCCAAAGTTAATCGTATAGTAACGCCCGGGAAAGAAGCCTGCCGGATAGCCGATAATTATGCTCAAATGTTCTCTTTAATTGAAATGAAAAGTGAATAATACTGGTAAAAGAACAATGAATACCGGCATCTTAAAATAAATTACGCAGAAAACTTTTTTGATCCCATACTGTCGTGCCATGGCTCTGCTTCATGCGCAAACTGCCATACCCTATGACGGGATTGACAGATATTACTGCAAGAATGTTTCTACACTGTCCCAGTCAGGGTCTTTATTGATCTCATAGCCAAAACCCCTCAATATTCCCTTCTTATTTACTTGTGATTGCAAATAATCATGGACTTTTTTGGGGTCAGGCAGATAAATATAAACGTCTAAAAATCCCTCATTGAACAGGTGCCCGATATAATGGGCTGTTTCAATATTTTTTATCTTATTTACTAATTCATCCTCCTGCTTATAGGCCATCTCTATCTCATCATCTTTCGGAAGCCCGCTGCTTTGCAGGTTATCGGCCGCCAGCGCTATACCAATGTGCAGGCACCATGGAAATTCGGCCTTTCTGTGGTAATCCTTATATCCTTTATTTACAGAACCCATCACGGATTTACCCTCAGTTTCGCCCTGTAATATGGAAAAGCTGTCAACAGGGAAAACACTCGTTTCCGCTCCGCTGCCGCCTGTTTGTTCACTGCGGCCAAAAAGTGACGAAAAGAAAGAAGCCATAATTATTCAAATAATTATAAAAGTATGAAAAAATGAACACCTGAAAATAAAAAATGTAGTTTTAGGGGTGAAAATGAAGCACAACTTATTCATAGCGCTGGAAGGTACCGATGGAAGCGGCAAAAGCAGCCAGGTAAAACTATTGGCTGAAAAGCTGGAAAACGCGGGGCATAAGGTGTACGCCACTTTTGAGCCAACCGATGGCGTTATCGGCTCTATGGTCAGGAATATTCTCAGGGGCGGCATAAAAGCTGATAACAGAACTATAGCAGCTTTATTTCTGGCCGACAGGCTTGACCACCTGCTCAATGAAACAAATGGCATAGTTAAGAAACTTGGCGAAGGCTATACCGTGATTACCGACCGGTATTATTTTTCTTCCTATGCTTATCATGGCACGCATATGGATATGGATTGGGT
>JBIOGX010000158.1:0-3948 GCA_044448445.1 Chitinophagales bacterium | reverse complement strand
GGCTGCTCCGTCACAGGTGACAACTGCAACAGCAGAATCTCAAAACTCAGCTTAACTTTGTGCAGTTATCACCTGTGACAGAGTGAAAAACCAATCATTTTTAACCCGCCAAAATTGTAAACTAAAAGCCGTACGATACCATGCAGGAGAATAATGGGAGTTTTTTGAGAATTTTTTGGGAGTTTTTTGAGATATTCTATACTGCTAATTCATTGATAATCAATCAAAATAGCCATCTGAACACGCGAAAAATAAAATTTTATAAAAAATGCTTGCCTGGCTGAATAATAGTCGGGGGAGATTTTATCCCCATTCCCAATCCAAATTCCCAACCTGCCTGCCGGTAGGCAGGTTACAAATTCCCAATTACTAATGCCCAATCCCAATACCAAATTCCAAATCCCCAATTCCATCTAATAAACTATTTTTGACTTAACAAATGGGCATATTCGATAAACTTTTCAAACGCAATAAAGAACAGGCGGAACAAAAACAGGCGCTGGACGAAGGGCTGAAAAAAACGAAGGAAGGTTTTTTCTCAAAGCTCACCAAGGCTATTGCAGGCAAGGACAAGGTGGACGAAGAAGTGCTGGACCAGGTCGAGGATGCCCTCGTAAGTGCAGATGTAGGTGTGGATACTACCGTTGCCATCATAGACCGCATAGAACAGCGCGTGGCTAAAGATAAATACCTCGGCACGTCAGAGCTTAACCGAATCCTCCAGGAAGAGATCATGGGTATGCTCACTGCCGCGCCCTCTAATGAGTTCGCAACGTTTGATGTTCCTGCCGGTAAGAAGCCTTATGTGATACTGGTAGTAGGTGTAAATGGTGTGGGCAAAACAACCACGATAGGAAAGCTGGCTTATAACTTTAAGAAGAACGGTAAGGAAGTGCTGCTTGGCGCTGCGGATACATTCCGTGCTGCTGCTGTTGATCAGCTTACCATCTGGAGCGAAAGGGTAGGCGTGCCAATCGTGAAAAAAGAAATGGGTAGCGATCCCAGTTCTGTAGCTTTTGATACGGTAGCAAGTGGCATAGCGCGTAATTCAGACGTGATCATTATAGACACCGCAGGCCGCCTGCACAACAAGGCTTATCTGATGGATGAACTCGGCAAGATACACCGCGTCATCAAAAAGAAATTGCCCGATGCTCCGCATGAGGTATTGCTCGTGCTCGATGGCAGTACCGGGCAAAATGCAGTAGAACAGGCAAAACATTTTACCGCCGCCACCAATGTTACCGCCATTGCCATTACCAAGCTCGACGGTACCGCAAAGGGCGGGGTAGTGCTGGCAATAGCCAACCAGTTCAAAATCCCCGTCAAGTACATAGGTGTAGGAGAAAAAATGGAAGACCTCCAGATATTTAATAAAGAAGAGTTTGTGGATAGCTTGTTCAGCTTAAACCACTGATCCCTGAACGACAATATCATTTAGTTAGGGTCTGCTGATTAAGTGATGGTAGTTGGTATAAAACCCCGAATGGGGTTGAATCTGAATAGCCGGGGGTGATAACCCCTGGGAAATATTGGTAAACCGCAACCCCGAATGGGGTTGAACTAAAAAATGAGGTGCTCCGCCGCGGCGGATTGAGGGTTATGTTTCATATTCCGTGCACTTAAAACATAAATATTTCGCTCAAACTCAAGCTGGATAAGCAATCTTACTTTTTCAGCAGACCATAGTTAAGGAATTGATCCCGGAGGGATCACATGTTTATAGAAAAACAAAAAAGTAATACGCCGATGCCGAAGGTATCGCACCTGCTTTTTGAGTGCTGTCATAAAACATGTGCACATAACAAGGGGAAGCCCCCCTGCCTACCGGCAGGCAGGTTTAGGGGTTTGGGGTAAGGTTTGGGGTTAATAGTTTCATTAGTTCTTTCATCCCTTCTGTGGCGGGCTTTTCAATGGGGATTACATTCTTGTACCTGCTAACCGGTGGTATGTGTTTATCAATCACATATTTCTTCACTTTCTCCCTGACATAATCCACAAGCCCTGCGGCGGGATAAACAACCAGCGATGTACCAATGAGCACAAACACGTCTGCATCATACATTATGGGAATGGCCTGTTCTATCATTGGCACCGGTTCTTCAAACCATACCACATGCGGGCGATACTGGCCGCCATCTTCGGCTTTATCACCAAGTTGTATGTCGCCTTTTACCGGGTATAGTTTGTGTTCATTTTTCTCGCTCCGCATCTTCATTATTTCGCCATGCAGATGCAGCACCTTTGTTGATCCGGCACGCTCATGCAGGTCGTCAATATTTTGCGTAACGATGTGTACGTCAAAATGAGCTTCCAGTTCAGCAAGCGCTATATGAGCGGCATTGGGTGACGCGGCACGTACATCTTTGCGCCGTAGATTATAAAAGTCAAGCACCAACTGTGGGTCTCTGCGCCAGGCGCGGGGAGTAGCAACATCTTCTACATTATACCCTTCCCAAAGACCATCTGTGTCCCGGAATGTGCGCAGGCCGCTCTCCGCGCTGATACCAGCGCCTGTAAGGACTACGAGTTTTTGTTTAGTGAACATTGTACAAAGTTAAAAGGTTAAATGGTTAATAAGTTATACTATATGCCGCATAAAAATGTGCAATGCTGTTACTTATACTTGGTAATGGTAAACTTGCCTACCGGCAGGCAGGTTAGTTATATTTTAAACGGCTAAGGCTTGGTATATAGCAAAAGTGATTTGATGTAGTATTCCCCCTTAGCGAAAGCCTTGTGCGCAAGCGAAGGGGGCAGGGGGATGTGGCAAAAAATGATTAACTCCTTGTGCAGTAAATTTATACACAAATTTATCAGGTGAGAAGTATTATAAGGTGAAATAATGAACTTGATCAACTTCATTACTTCTTTTACCCTTTTAACCAATTAACCTTTTAACTAATTAACCAATTGACGTTCACGCAAATGTACGAGCATTTCCGATGTCATTTTATCAAGATCGAATTCATTCTTCCAGCCCCAATCATTGCGGGCGGCAGTATCATCAATGCTTTTAGGCCAGCCATCAGCTATTGCCTGCCGGAAATCAGGGTTGTAATCTATGGTAAATTCAGGAATGTGCTTTTGTATAGCTGCTGCAATTTCTTTTGGCGAGAAGCTCATGGCAGAAAGGTTGTATGCCATGCGTGATTTCAGCTTTTCGATTGGGGCTTCCATCAGTTCTATGGTGCCGCGAATGGCGTCATCCATATACATCATGGGCAGGTAAGTATTTTCAGAAAGGAAGCAGGTGTATCTTTTGTTCTTCAGCGCTTCGTGGTATATTTCCACAGCATAATCAGTAGTGCCGCCGCCCGGTTCTGATTTCCAACTGATGAGGCCGGGATAGCGCAGGCTGCGCACATCCAGTCCCCAGCGCTGGTTGTAATACTGTGCCCACAGTTCGCCGGCATATTTGCTGATACCGTAAACCGTTCGTGGTTCTATTACCGTTTTCTGTGGCGTTTTATCATGTGGAGTGGTGGGGCCAAAGACCGCAATGGAACTTGGCCAATATATCTTTGTAAGCTTTTCCTGTACCCCAAGTTCTAATGTTGACAACAGGCTCTGCATATTTATTTCCCATGCTTTATGGGGGGCTTTCTCACCTGTTGCAGACAAGAGTGCTGCCAGTAAATATATTTGAGTGATACCTTCTTTTTTCACTAACTCATGGGTGCCTTTTGCATCCATTGCATTGAGCATAGTATATGGGCCGCTATCCTTTAGCAGGGGGTGTGCTTCTTTTATATCAGATGCTACTACCTGGTTGTTGCCATAAACTTTACGCAGTGCCAGGGTAAGTTCTACGCCTATCTGGCCGCCTGCGCCTATGATGAGAATTTTTTCTTTTTTCATTTTCGTTAAGTCGAAAGTATAGAGTACACAGTCGAAAGTATATTCACAAGTGAAGCCCCCCTGCCTACCGGCAGGCAGGTTTAGGGG
>JBIOGX010000157.1:0-3956 GCA_044448445.1 Chitinophagales bacterium | reverse complement strand
GTGGTAGTGTCTCTTGCCAGCTATGGGCAGGCCACTTATGAAGATGAGTACAACAGCGGCATGGGCAGCAATGGCCTCACCAGCGCGCGTCACGAAATGCTGAAAAAAGAATACGCAGAAAAGTATCCGGAAAGTGTTGACCCCGGCCTGCCTGATGAAGTAGTTTACAATGGGAAATATGCCGTAACTGATGCCACAGAGACACCTTTGAACGTGGGTAAGCTATTACTTTCGCCAACACGCACTTATGCCCCTGTAGTATTAAAGGTATTACAGGCTTATTTTGGCAAGATACATGGCATCATACATTGCAGTGGTGGCGGCCAAAGCAAGTGCCTGCACTACCTGCCTCAGCCATTAAGAGTAGTTAAGAACAATTTATTACCCGTTCCTCCGTTATTTAATATGATACAGGCATCGGCAGGTACTGATTGGAAGGAAATGTACCAGGTCTTTAATATGGGGCAGCGGCTTGAAATATTCACTGATAAGGATACCGCTGAAGGAATTATAGCGATAGCAAAAGGCTTTAACATAGACGCCCGTGTGTCAGGGTATGTGGAAAAATCGGAGAAAAAAGAGGTAGTGATAGAAGGTGAGCACGGGAATTTTAGTTATTGTTAAAATTTGGCATAAAAAATGCTGTTATAAAACTAAAAACTCACCAATATGAGTCTGAAAACCTGTTTACTTGCTATTACATTATTATTTTCCATAGCTGCATACCCGCAAGATAAAATCTACAAAAAAGACGGTGATGCCATTAATGCCAAAGTAAAAACAATAGGCAGTAATACAATAACCTATAAACGTTTTGATAACCAGGATGGGCCTGAGTACACGATCTTAAAAAAAGAGGTAACTAAAATTGTCTATCAAAACGGGACTACAGATTCTTTTGAAGGAACCGATACAAAAGAAACCGCCAAAGGCGCTGGCAAAACTGGGCATAATGTGGGAAAAACATCCAAAAAATACGGGGATAATATATTTTCCATAATTCCAGGCGCATATTCTGCTGACTTAGATGGCACAATAAATGACCCCGGAATAGGCATTTGCTATGAAAGGCAGCTTGACGAGCAGGGCCACATTAGTGTTAATTTACCGGTAGTAGTTAATTTTTTATCTGACAGAGATTTTAATAACTATTATTATAATAGTGGCTATAATGGCAGCGCTAAAGGCTATACTTCTGTTTCCTTTATGCCCGGCATTAAGTTTTATCCTACAAAAAGTAATAATGCAGTAAGGTATTCAATTGGTGCTTCTTTTTTTACTGTATTTGGTAAGGAGCCATTCTATGTTTACAGTTCTAACGCAGGTTCATCTGCTGACTATCATTATGCCATCTATGGCCTGATGATTTCAAACTCAATAAATGTTTCCGCTACAAAACATTTTTACCTCTCCATGGATTTGAATGCCGGTATTCCTTTATCAGACAATCGCCATGCTGATGTAGCAGGGATTGATGTTATAATAAATCAAATGCTGCAATTTTTAGTAAAAGTTGGTTACCGTTTTTAATTTTAAAAAACCTCAAAACAAATCTTATGAACATCAGGATTTTTTCAATTGCCGTAGTAATAATGGCGCTGCCTTTCTGCTCCGATGCGCAGGATAAGATATACAAAATAAATGGCGAGGTGATAGATGCCAAAATAATGAGTGTGGGCACAAGAACGGTAACGTATCAACGGTTCGACAACCAATCAGGACCGGAATATACAATTATGAAAATTGAAGTTGAAAAGATTGCCTACCAGAATGGAACGGTAGATTCGTTTGAAGATATGTTGCACCCATTCCGCCATCATATCAGAAAGCCGGATAACAGTGATGGGAAAACAACTGAAAAAATAAATTACAGGCCCAATGTGCTGGCGCTGGCGCCTTTACAATTTTCAGAGAATGGGCTTGGGGCAGGGTTGAGCTATGAAAGGGCCATTGACAAAAACGGGATCATCGCTTTTTATCTTCCGCTTATGCTGACCTTAAATCTTAGTAATGGCACCTACTATGATAATAATACGGGTACTTATGTCAACGGACACCAGGATAAGATGTTTTATGCAATGCCCGGAATAAAAATATACCCCACGGGCTGCTATGGTGTTGTACGATATGCTATCGGGCCATCACTGGCTATAGCAACCGGAGAAAAATCCAGCCAGGGTTATACAGTGGGAACAGGATCATCAACGTATCAGACACAGTCTCATGTTATGGTGGGCATGGTTATCAATAACTCTATAAATATTAATCCCAGCCCACGCATTTACCTCGGCCTTGAATTAGGTTTTGGGTTTACTTATCTAAACCGTATAAACGGATTGAACCAGGATACCAATGGCCTTGCGCAGGGATCCTTCAAGATTGGATACAGGTTTTAAAAGCCATGAGTCTGCCTTCTGCCCCTGCTATCTGCATCCTGCCCCTGCCGTCTGCTCCTTATTAATAAAGCGGGTTAGCAACCATGTGGAATACAGACGCGATATTTAATTGTGTTCCCGATGCGGGTACAGCGTTTATATAAGCCCTCGCCCTGAAATACATGGTATCAGCAAGGAAATAATTTTTCAGGTTTACGTTATTTACAGTAACAAAATCAAGGCTATTGGTACCTTTCGGTATGTTATATTGATAGGCTACAAGCACCTCCGGCTGAGATACGGTAGAAATATAAAGTTGTATTGTATCTAAAAAGTCAAAATTCTGATTTGCAGGCATTGATACCTGTATGGAAAGGCTTTTTAGGCCAAAGGATATTATTTTACTGCTGTCGGTATAGTATTGTGCCAGGTATAGTTTTGAATTAGTTGCTACACCTACCGCCGGAAAACTCAGCGCAGTGCCCGGTATGGGCACACCTACTGTGTCCCCATTTATCTGCGGAACGGTTACCTGGGCTGAGTAAGGGATATCAACATTAATATTTGCAATGTTTTTTACCTTATTACAGCCCATTGAAAGCGACAGAATGGCAGTAGTAGCCAGGAACATCATCTTTTTCATACACACGTGGTTTAGCCATTATATATAGTTCAAAAGGTGTGCCAAAAGACGTATTTTATCGGTAATTTCGCACTCTTTTATATTTTAATGAGCAAAACAGTCGCATTTCATACATTAGGTTGTAAACTCAACTTCTCCGAAACGTCCACATTGAGCCGTACGCTGGAAGCGGATGGCTTTGTGAAAAAGGATTTTGAGGAAGATGCGGATGTATATGTGATCAATACCTGCTCGGTTACCGAAAATGCCGATAAAGAGTGTCGTTATATCGTTCGTGGCATACAGAGGAGAGCTCCACAGGCTATGGTGGTAATAACAGGCTGCTATGCACAGTTAAAGCCACAGGAAATAGCAAAGATAAAAGGGGTGGACATGGTATTGGGCGCGGCTGAAAAATTTAACCTTGCCAGCCATCTGAAAGAAATAACAAAGGGCCCCGCAGATGGCGGCGGCGCTAAGATATGCTCCTGCGATATTGAAGAGGTGGCCGGCTTTCATAGTTCTTGTTCGGTGAATGACCGTACCCGCGCTTTTCTGAAGGTGCAGGACGGGTGCGATTACAATTGCAGTTTCTGCACTATTCCACTTGCACGCGGCCATAGCCGTAGCGACAGTATAGAAGGAGTGCTGGGCAACATGCGTGAGCTTGCCGCAACAGGCGCCAAAGAAATAGTGCTTACCGGTATCAATCTTGGCGACTTCGGGAAAGGAAATGATGGCGGTAAAACTCATGGCAGTTCTTTTTACGAACTGATACAGGAAATGGATAAGGAAGAAGGTATAGAGCGCATACGCATATCGTCTATAGAGCCAAACCTGCTCAGCAATGAGATCATAGCGTTTGTGGCGCAGTCGCAAAAGTTTATGCCGCACTTCCATGTGCCGATGCAGAGTGGCAGTGATAAGATACTTGCTGCCATGCGCCGCAGGTATAAAAG
>JBIOGX010000156.1:0-3997 GCA_044448445.1 Chitinophagales bacterium | reverse complement strand
GTATGCGGCGGCGGCGATGCGCTCAGCCGCTATACGCTCAATGGTTTCCATAGCCTGAAAAATATAGACAAGCAGCCCTGCAAGCCATTCGATCAAAACCGGGATGGCCTTAATATAGGTGAAGGCGCCGGGTTTTGTTTATTGGAAGCTGAATCTTCAGCTAAAGCAAGAGGGGCAAACATCATAGCTGTATTTAGCGGTTATGCCAACACAAATGACGCCTACCACCCTACCGCCCCCTCACCTAATGGTGAAGGCGCATTCAATACAATGCAGCATGCACTGCAGATGGCAACATTACTACCCTCGGATATAGGGTATATAAATGCGCATGGCACCGCAACGCTTAATAATGACCTTGCGGAAGGCAGAGGAATACAAAAACTTTTCGGTGCGCAAACACCTCCATTCAGTTCCACCAAACCTTTTACCGGGCATACATTAGCCGCAGCAGGTGTTATGGAGGCTATATTCAGTATTTGGGCCATACAGGAACGAATAATTATACCTAACCTTAATTTTAAAACACCGATGGAAGAACTGGACATACAGCCTGCTGCAACATTAAAAGAAAATGTTTCGCTCTCGCACGTGCTCAGTAATTCCTTCGGATTTGGCGGCAGTAATGTATCATTAGTATTCAGTAAACCATGAAGCAACCACTCTACATACTATCGTCATGCTCCATTTCTGCTCAGCATACATATAATGCGGACCATTTCCTTGATCCGGTGGTAAGCCGTGATGATGGCCATATGTATGTAATAGACCCTGACTATACCAGGTATATATCGCCGGTAGCCATCAGGCGTATGAGCCGCTTTTTAAAAAGAGGGATCACCGCAGGCATGAAGTGCCTGGAAGATGCCGGGGTCGCCACTCCTGACGGTATCATACTCAGTACAGCGCGCGGCAGCGTTACCGATTTGGAAAACTTCCTGAAGGATATGATCAGGCTCAATGAGGAAGCGCTGACACCTACAGCTTTTATACAATCTACTTACAATTCCATCAATGGCTGGATCGCCATGCTAACAAAATGCACCGGCTATAACCAGACTTATGTGCACCGCGGATTCTCATTAGAGCTTACTTTATTTGACGCACAAATGATGTTTGCAGAATCAACAGGCAAAAAATACATATTGGCCGGGGGCTTTGACGAACTTACACCTGATTACTTTATGATACGCAATAAAATAGGCTATTATAAAGAAAATATACCTAACAACCTTTCATTACTTGCTCACTACGATACTCCCGGCTCCATAGCGGGCGAAGGCGCTCATTTCTTTACCGTTACCAATGACCCGGAAAATGCAGCCTGCGCCATACCGGGCCTTGAAATGCTGCAACAGCCTTCAGCAGAAAGAGTACAAAACGCCATTGCTGATATGCTGCAACAAAACGGGCTAACCAATGATGATATTGACATACTGGTATCCGGTATGAATGGCGACAGCAGGAACCGGTTTTTAACGGATCCTTTAATTGCAAAATGCTCCCCAAATACAACTATCGCTATTTTTAAACACCTTTCAGGCGAGTATGATACCGTGTCAGGCTTTGGGTTATGGCTTGCAGATTATATCATAAGAAAGCAGCACATTCCCGCCGAAGTAATTTATAAACAAGGCGGATCAAAAACGATAAGAAATATATTGATATGCAACGTAACTATTGGCTGTAATATCTCGCTGATGCTGGTAAGGAAAAATGACAAACTCCATTATTTAGGAAATAACATCCGGTAGTCGGTCTTTACTTTTCCTGCCGTGATATCTTCCAGTTTTTTCCTGATAAGCCTTTTCTTCAACTGTGAAAGATAGTCTATAAAAAGCTTTCCTTCTGTATGGTCATGTTCATGCTGTATCACGCGCGCCGTTATGCCATGAAACTCCCCTTCATGCACTGCAAAATGCTCATCCATATACCTTATACGAACTCTACGGGTGCGTTGTATATCTTCCCGCACCTTGGGAATACTCAGGCAGCCTTCGTTATAGGCCCACATATCGCCGGTATCTTCTATCTTTTGCGCATTGATGAATACCTGTTTTATCGGCGCTTCCCCTGGATATTTACGTTTATCCTCATCGTTGAAATCTGCTACCACCTGTATCGTATCCACTATAAACAGGCGTATGGGTTTATTGACCTGGGGAGCCGCCAGCCCTACCCCATTGCTGTTATACAGGGTTTCCCACATATCCCCGATAAGTTTATCAAGCCCGGGATAATCAGGAGCTATTGCTTCACACACTTTACGCAAAACCGGGCTACCATACGCAACTACGGGTAATATCATATTAATTCTTCATTAAAGCCTGCAAAGTTAATTCATTTTTGATTGTTCTCCCGCAAGGTGTCCGCCCGCCAAACCATTCAAACAGACAAAGGATCAAAAAAAGAGACCGAAATTGATTATAACTTCAATTTTGCAGGATCCCGAATTGTTTCCCAGAATAAAAGCAATTCTATACGATGGAGTAATTTATGCTGACGGTAATATAATATTACCTTCTTGTTGATAATTGCCTTATGGATGTGCTTTCTTTTATTCGTTGTAACAAACAGGCTTGGATAAATAGTGATCAATTGCAGTTTTTCATCAACAGTATTTACAAAATTTTTTATTTCCCGTTCAGTCCATTCTTTTTCAAGGAATGCAATAATGGCATCGTATGACTCCTTTGCGCGGGAAGTCCATTTTATTTCGTAAGCCATTTTTTGTATTTTTTCATCACTTCTTCATGTGAGAATAACTGGCCTGCATCAGCCTGCTTTATAGCTTCATCAATTTCCGCCTTTACCTCCTCAGGTAATTCATCCCAAAAATCATATTGATTTTCAGCTTCAAGCATTGCATATACCATCTGCACAGTTTTATCATCTGCGTCATCTATATACTTTTTCACCTGTTTTCGCAATAAGTCGGTTGGCGCCATGTTTTTATCTTTTTATACAAAGTTAAGAACAAAAAGTAATTCAATCCAGCCACTACAGCACCTTGATCCTGTAGTATCTCACAAACTCATGACTTTTATCCTCTATGTAGGAGTTATACAAGTGGACCTTCGTATTGCCGTCCGTATAAACGATCATCAGCACAGAACGGCCATGTTCCTGCTTAGGCACAAACTTTACAAATTTGAACTGAAGCAATTCAAGTTCCTTTTTTAATTGTTCATAGTCATTCACATCCGTTGTTCCAAAGGTTATTGTTGCACCCTTGCTTGTTGCAGCATATTTTATCTCATGGAGGTCATCAGCTATATTTTCTAAAAAAACATAAGCGTAGTTTTCTTTCTTTGCGTCATACTTCGACTTTTCATAGGTGTATCCCTTCTCCTTTACATAGTTGTGGAAAAAGGTAATGTCATGATCTTTCAGGCTCAGTAATTCTTTCAGATTAAATGCCTGGGCGTGTGCAGAAAAGCTTGCAACAATAGATATGAAAAGGAGGAAGATTATTTTTTTCATCAGGGTTAAAAGTATTGCGTTTTATCCATACTGGCAAAAAGCTACTCCTTATTAATCCACAATAGTCCATTGATTATCCATATTTACAGTATAGGATAGGCCATTGCTCATTTCGTGTACCAGTTTACCTGTTTTGATATCCTTATGGCTGGCTTTTTCATAAACCCTGATACCATTATTCTCCCTCGTCAGATAGTTGATAAGCGTCGGGAGTGTGGGCGCTATTTCATGCAGCCACTGTTCTTCACTTTCTTTTACAAATGCACTGCTCATAATAAACATTTTTTAAAAGATCAAACTGATGGCCCATTCTCTTTATCAAATTGCCATATTGCAAGATCAATTTCTTGAGGCGTAACTTCAAATTTATTAGCCAATCGTTTAATTTTTCTTAGGTATTCTATGTAATCTTTAATGGAATAAGTTGTAATTGGTTTTTTATCCATAATCTGTCGCCAATTTCTAACATCAATTACAGCATAATATTTCGGAAAACATAGTGTTAGAATTGCTG
>JBIOGX010000155.1:0-3999 GCA_044448445.1 Chitinophagales bacterium | reverse complement strand
TTTCAACAACTCTGTTCCATTTGTGCTTCGTTGCAAAAGCCTTAAATAGCTTGCTATTCGTCCCGACGATTGTTGGGACGCCTCGCACAAAAGAAACATAATCATTAAACTTGATGGATTTTATTTAATCATCTTCACTTAGCATTATATTTGTGTTACTTAAGATCAAAAAATGTTGGTAAAAGTATTCGGTAGCGCGGTATATGGAGTGGATGCGATCACTATTACTATTGAAGTGGATACACCCGGCGGGCAACTGGGCTATTTCATTGTCGGCCTGCCTGATAATGCGGTGAAAGAAAGTACCGACCGTGTATTATCTGCAATAATGAATACCGGCTATGAACGCCCGCGCGCTAAAATGGTGGTGAATATGGCGCCTGCCGATATTAAAAAAGCCGGAGCATCTTATGACCTGCCCATAGCCATAGGCTTTCTTGCCGCAACCGATCAATTACCTGTTGACAAACTGCATGAATATGTAATGATGGGTGAGCTTTCACTCGATGGGTCTATAAGGTCTATTAAGGGTGCGCTGCCCATAGCTATACAGACACGCGCTGAGAAATTCAAAGGGCTGATCGTGCCCAAAGAAAATGCACGCGAAGCCGCCCTCGTCAATAACCTTGACGTATATGGTGTGGAGACTATTAAAGAGGTCATAGATTTTTTTAATGGTGAGAGCGATCTGAAACCACTCAAGGTAAATACCCGTGAAGAGTTTTTTGACGCGCAGAACTTTTTTGACATTGACTTTAATGATGTAAAAGGGCAGGAGAATGTAAAGCGCGCATTAGAGATAGCCGCCGCAGGCGGGCACAACGCCATACTCATAGGGCCTCCGGGCGCGGGTAAGACCATGCTGGCAAAAAGGCTGCCTACCATATTGCCGCCGCTCACCCTGCACGAAGCCCTTGAAACAACCAAGATACACTCAGTAGCAGGTAAGCTGCCGGGTAATACTTCACTTGTTGCGCAGCGTCCTTTTCGTTCGCCGCACCATACGGTGAGCGATGCCGCGCTTGTGGGCGGCGGCGGGATACCACAGCCGGGAGAAATTTCACTGGCGCATAATGGCGTATTGTTCTTAGATGAATTACCGGAGTTTAAACGCTCCGCACTCGAAGTAATGCGGCAACCCATGGAGGAAAGGAAAGTATCTATATCGCGTGCGAAGATGAGTATAGAATTTCCGGCCAGCTTCATGCTTATTGCTTCTATGAATCCGTGCCCCTGTGGCTATTTCAACCACCCGGAAAAGGAATGTACCTGTTCGCCGGTAATGGTGCAGCGCTATCTCAACAAAATTAGTGGCCCCCTGTTAGACCGGATAGACCTGCATGTGGAAGTAACGCCAGTGCCCTTCAACGAGCTTTCCTCCGCAAAGACATCAGAGAACAGTGATGCCGTTCGTACACGGGTAATAAAAGCAAGGAATATACAGGAGAAGCGTTTTGAAAAACAGGAAGGTATTTATTGCAATGCACAAATGAGCAGTAAGACGCTCAAAGAAATATGCGTGATAAGTTCCGTTGGCCAAAACCTCTTAAAGACCGCCATGGACCGGCTGAACCTCTCCGCCCGCGCCTACGACCGCATCCTCAAAGTATCCCGCACCATAGCCGACCTTGCAGACAGCGAAGACATAAAACCGGAACACCTTGCAGAAGCTATACAGTACAGGAGTTTGGATAGAGAGGGATGGGGAGGATGAGGTTATCAGATTAATATGTATTTTACGGCACATAATATTGCAATAATGGATAATAAAGATATTCGGTGGACACAGCGGTTTAGTAACTTCAAGAAAGCTTTATCAAAACTTGGTGAAGTTGCTACTTGCGGGAATTTAGACGATTTATCTGACCTTGAAAAGGAAGGCATGATACAACGCTTTGAATATACTTTCGAGCTTGCTTGGAAAACATTGCAGGATTTGCTGGAATATAAAGGTTATAAGGATATAGCAGGTCCAAACCCTGTATTGGAACAGGCATTAATAGATGGTTACATAAAAGATGAAAAGAGCTGGCGCAATATGAAAAAATCTCGTGAACTTACATCTCATACATATAATAGTGAAACGGCGGATGATATTGCTGAAAATATTGCGCATGGATATTATGAATTACTAAAAAAACTGGAATATCGCCTGGAAGAGGAAAAAGGAGGCAAACAAACAGAAATTTTTCAATAATGGAGTACGGCCTTTCTAATTCGGACGTTTTACATATAAAAAAAGTATTTGCTGCTAACCCGGAAGTAGGTGAAGTAATACTGTTTGGTTCGCGTGCAATGGGCAACTTTAAACCGGGTTCAGATATTGACCTGGCAGTAGTATCAGATACCTTGACTTTTGACGGTCTATTGGAATTGGAATCGCAATTAGAGCAGTTAGGATTACTATACAGAATAGATCTGCAAAACTTAAAAAAAATAAAAGACCCTGATGTAATAGATCACATCAGCAGGGTTGGTAAAATATTTTATAAAAAGGGAGAATAATACTTGCATTATGGAGTAGAAGCAATTTAATGAAGTTGTTTCAGTTTCTGGTGCGTTTCTTGCATAAACTCATCGGTAATTTAGAATACTCAACCTCCGTTCATATTACTGGCTATTGATGGTGTAGATCGATTGCAGACCTTGCCGACAGCGAAGACATAAAACCGGAACATCTTGCAGAAGCTATACAGTATGGGAGTTTGGATAGAGAGGGATGGGAGGGTAGTTTTCCTAATTTATATAGCTCAAAGTGGATTATCATGCAATACTTTCATATTTATCATCTTTTGTTCTTCCTTAAATGATACTCCTTCTTTTTCAAGCCACGCCTTTATCTCTGTGCCTGTCATATTATAATATGCAGGTAACACAGGGAAAAGATCAATATAATCGCTTGCAGCATTACTTGAATAATCAATTATTTGCCCCAGTTTACTTTCCATTATGTCAAAGATTTCCTTTACCGGATGATAAGTACGCATCTCCTGGTTATCAAAATTGATTGTCTTTTCATTCATTATTTTTGAGGACGAGCTATAATTGGGTATCAATACGGTTATAAAAACAGCAGTGTCTTTTATGGTAATAGAAAATGCCTGCTCCACTGATAATGTGATCTCCCTGAGCGCTTTGGCCCGGTCGTAACCTTTGTTGCGGGAAAAGATAATATCCCATCTGGCTGTATCGGCAACATTACTTAGGTTAATAACACGTTTTTCGCTTGCCAGTTCTTCGATATAAGATATAACCGACGGTAAGCTCTGCCTCAATAAAGTGATACCCATTGATCCCTTACTATGGCTATGTCCTATGCCTCCACCAGATGCGCCCATTACACTTGGCCGGATAGTTTGCTGCCACAAACATTTTGTTTTAAAATTGGCAGTAAACACAGGATCATCCCCGCCACCCCACCAACCCAGAACGGTTTCCATTTCCTTTATTTTTATTTGCTCCGGCTGGTAATTTCCGGCTAATATTTTCCTGATCACCATTTCATTCAGATCTTGCGGTTCCCCGGCATATTGTATTATTCCCTTTGTATCAATAACAAAAGTGAATGGCATCCCGGTTACCTGGTAATTTTTAAACGTAGCGCTGTTTGAGTCTATCCCGATCCAGGTATTTATTTTTCTTTTTTTCAGGAAAGGAATTATCTTATCCTCCGCTTCATCAGTAATGGAAATGAATACCACATTGCTATCCGCAAAATGGTTGCTCAGGGAATTCAGGTGTGGCACATTTGCCATACATGGCGTACACCAGGTAGCCCAGAATTCCAATACGACTACTTTGCCAACTAAATCTTTTCCCCTTAATTTCTTTTGGGGAGCCTGCAGAACGGTCTTTAAAGTTAAAGGTGGCGCTTTTTTAAGCAGAAGATTCTGAGCTTTTGCGTTTGTAAAAGCGAGCAAAACCGTGAAAGCGAGCATACTTTTGATGGGTTTCATAATTGCGTTTGTTTATTGTTATATAAATACTCATAGCCAATAC
>JBIOGX010000154.1:0-4078 GCA_044448445.1 Chitinophagales bacterium | reverse complement strand
CAGTAAATGGTTATTAATAATTTTATTTGCTTTATGGGGCGGTGCAGTTTTTGCCCAGACAAGCACAGTCAGTAATCCTACCAACGGGCGCGAGAATAACCCTTACTCAAAATATGGCATTGGAGAGTTTTTGAATGGCAACAATACGGTTTTAAGAGGTATGGGGAATATTACCTCTGCATACTCAAACCCTTACCAGGTAAATGCTGATAATCCTGCTTCTTATGCTTTCCTGCAACGTACAACTTTTGAAATCGGAGCAACGGGAAGTGCCAGCACTGTTAATGCATCGGGGCTAACTTATAAAACAGGTACTGCCGGCATATCCTACATTAACCTCGGAATACCGCTCAATAAGAATGGAGGGCTTTGCCTTGGATTCCGTCCATACACACGGGTTTATTATTCTATGGTGGATACCATCAATGCTAACTCAAATCCTCCTTCTCCTATCGGGAAGGTGGTGGATAATTACGATGGTGAGGGCGGGCTGAATTATGCTTACATCGGTGCGGCAGCTAAGTATAAAGGTTTCAGTATTGGGTTCAACTTTGGTTATATGTTTGGCACTATTCGCCATACTACCGCTACCATACCAATTGATACGCTTCCAACTAACAGGGCATATACAGCAGAGTTTACTAATTATACCCGGATAGGCGGTATTTACTGGAAAGGCGGCGCAATGTATGAACACAGGATCGATTCAGATTATACTATTCACATCGGGGGAACATTGACCGTAAGCCAGAATATTACCGAACACCTCGACGCTTTCCAGATCAGCAGCTATTATTTAGGGGATACGATGATACATGATACCGTTTCAAATCCGGGAGAGCAGCGGGGAAGATTAAGATTGCCTTTGTCCTATAGCATTGGCGTCATTCTTTCAAAAAATGATAAATGGAATATTGGTATTGATTACACAGCTACACAGTGGAGCGGTTTTAAAAGTACACCGGATGCTTCGTTACTGGTGGGTGTAGGTCAAGGATCATATAAAATAAGTGTTGGCGGATCATACACTCCAGATGCAGGTAGTATCCGTAATTATTTCTCAAGGGTTACTTACCGCTTTGGGCTTTATTATGGTACCGACTACCTCAATCTATATAATACTGCTTTACCCGTTTACGGAGTAACAGCAGGAGGTACCTTGCCGTTCAGGCGTTCAACATCAGGTTTACACATGGCCTTTGATATTGGCAGGCTGGGCACATCAACGAATAACCTGATACAGGAAACTTACGTTCGGTTTACCTTAGGTATTTCATTAAATGACAGGTGGTTTATACCTCGTAAATATGACTAACCGCAGCCATAAATATTATTTAAAAACAATTACCCGGATACTGCTGTTTCCGGGTGTTTTGTTTTTTGCAATAACTGCCTGCAGGAATGATCCCGAACAGATCAGGGCGCTTACCCGTAAAGGCAATTCGCAGGAAGACAGGGCGCAGGATGTTACCATTATTTATAGTAAAGATGGTAAAATAAACGCCCGCCTCTTTGCGCATGAATTTGCCCGGAATGAAAATGCAAAACCTCCTTACATTTATATGAACAATGGCCTTAAAGCTGAATTTTATGATGATAGCGGCGTGGTGGCAAATGTACTTACTGCAGATTCTTCATGGTATGATGAAGCCCAGGGAAACATACTGGTATGGGGCAATGTGCAGATAGTGAGTAAAAAAGGAGAGCAGCTTAACACCCAGGAACTCGTATGGAACCAGAGTATTGAAAGATTTTTTACTGAAAAGCCGGTGAAAATAACTACCCCCACAGAAGTACTGTATGGAAATGGCATGGAAGCCAACCGTGATTTCTCATGGTACCGGATCACTAACCCAAAGGGCACTGTGGAAGTAAATAAAGGAGAAGTGCCAAATTGAGTGGTAAGTCATAAGTCATAAGTTGTGAGTTACCAGGGTTCACAATTGCATACTAAACATTGCGCCTACCTTATTCAATTCCGCTACCACACTATCTACTAAAGGAATACCCTCTATCATCCTTACCGCTTCCATTTCCCTTTCAGGGTCTCCCGGAATGAGTACTTTACTATAGCCATTTGCAGGTTGTGCGTTTCTAAACCGTGTTATCCAGTTGTCCATGTGGCTTTTAAACTCATCAGTCGTGCGGAATGCATCTATTCGCATTGCCCCAAAGAAGTGGCCAAGGCCCTTCCCCGGCATATCCTGCGGTATAGGTATATATGCAGGAAAAGGCGGCGCCCATGGGCCATAGCTTGCCCCGCTAAGCACAGCGGAAAAAATATCCACTATACTGCCGAGCGCATAGCCCTTGTGGCTGCCATGTTCCCGGTCGCTGCCAAGTGGCAGGAGCGCACCCTCTTTCTTCAGGATATTTGCATCTGTGGACTCATTACCTTCTTTATCCTGTACCCACCCAAGTGGCGCGGGTGCGTTTTTACGCTGCAGTATCTCCAGTTTGCCATTTGCCGCTGTTGTGGTTGCAAAATCAGCTACAAACGGTGGCTGGCTGCCGGCAGGTATGGCTACTGCAATCGGATTAGTGCCTAACATTCTTTCTACTGAAAAAGTGGGCGCCACAAGGGCGCTGGCATTGGTCATTGCAATACCGATCATATCATGCGGCAGCGCCATCATAGCATGGTAGCCTGCAATGCCAAAATGGTTACTGTTGCGTACACTTACCCATCCGGTACCTGCATTTTTAGCTTTTTCTATAGCTACCTGCATTGAGTATGGAGCTACTACTAATCCTAAACCGGCATCGCCATCTATTGTAGCGGTAGAAGGGGTTTCATGCACGATCTTTATGTGCGGTTTTGGGTTTACTCTTTTTGCCTCCCATAATCTGACATAACCGGTAAGCCTTGCAACTCCATGACTATCAATGCCCCGGAGATCAGCCGAAAGCAATACTTTTGCGGCCATAGTTGCATCTTCATTGCTGCAACCGATACTTATAAATATGCTATGGGTGAATTTATATAGCTGATCGTAAGAAAATGTTTGCATAGGTGCAAGATATAGCAACATACCCCATTAAGCCAAATGTTAATAACCATTGAAAAAAATCATTAGTTTTAATAACACTGTAAAGGATTTAATACCTACTTTTATGTTCATCTTTATTTACAAGAGAACATAAATCTAACAATATGAAATCAATTGCTACACTCTTTTTATTTACATCCTTAGGGTTTGGCGCTGTGGCACAAACCACGATCACTAATGGCGGTTTTGAAAATTGGGGGAATGCAAGCCCTGGTCTGGCTTCAGAGCCCACAAGTTGGTACTCAGATAAATCAGGCTCCAGCATTGCTTCGGCTGGTCCTCAAACTTGCTTCAAGGATAGTACAACTGTTCATTCAGGAAATTATTCTGTTAAAGTTGTGACTGAGACTTATATAGGAACTGCGGTAAATGGAGTGGTAACTACCGGCGTTGTAAATGCCCCCTCACTCACCAAGTCAGATGGCTATATTGGCACAGTTAATACCTCAAGTGCATCTGATGACAGGCGTATGCCTTTTACGGGCCGCCCGGATAGCCTTGTTGGATGGTATCAATATACTTCAGGCGGAGCAGGTGAACAAGCTAAGATCCGAGCTATATTACATACTGGCGATTACTATGACCCTGAAACCCCTACAACCTACCATCCTGATGATACAGCTAACAGAATTGCTGATGTGACATTTTTGGGTTCTACTTCCAATGTATCCACATGGACCCGGTTTAGTGTTCCTTTTACTTATTATAAGGCAACTTCTCCTGCTTACATCATGATCAATGTTACTCCATCTGCTAACCAGGCAACTACAGTAACAGGCAGTACGCTTATACTTGATGACTTGGCAGTAGCTTATAAGCCTGCCGGCGTTACTAATGTTAGCATAAAAGAGGAAAACGTAAATGTTTATAGTTCCTGCAAAACAGTCTATGTAAATTTTGTCACCGGTAACGATGAGCAGTCTGTGCTTACCATCTTTGATATTTCAGGAAAGAAAGTATTCTCTCATATTGTAATGAATAATCAGTTTAACTCCTTTAGATTATCAAGCCTTAATACAGGTGTATAT
>JBIOGX010000153.1:0-4105 GCA_044448445.1 Chitinophagales bacterium | reverse complement strand
ACTTTTCAGGCGGTCTTCATAATGTCTTACCGGCCTGTAAAAATCATTGATCAGCAGGTTGTCTTTCTTATGCTTGTGCACCCATGCTGTGAGCAGGTTAAAATTGTAAATAAAAGCAAACAACTTATTAAAAGGTTGCAATACCTGCAATACACGTGTTGCCAGTAGAAAGTCTTTGGCTCTTGTTATTAGCCTGAGTTTTGCCGGTCTGCTAAACATAATTATATAAATTCCTGAAAGGCGGCAATATAATGCAGATAATTGAAAATCTATGTAGTTTGCTTAGTGATCCATTTTGGCGCTACCGGCGGCATATATGCTTCCATTTGGTCCAGCAGGTCTTCTATTGAGCCGCTGATGAGCAATGTGGCGTTCACAAATTCATTTAAAAACCCTTCCTGTACCATATTGTCGCATAAAGCCTGGAGCGGATCGTAATATCCATTTACATTAAGCAGACCAACAGGCTTGGTATGCAGGCCAAGCTGTCCCCAGGTCAGCATTTCAAACATTTCTTCCATCGTACCCCAGCCGCCCGGCATGGTGATGATACCATCTCCCAGTTCATGCATTTTCAATTTGCGCTCGTGCATGGTTTCTACAGTTATCAGTTTTGTTAGTCCTTCATGCACTACTTCTTTTGTTTTCAGGAAATAAGGTATCACACCTACTATTTTACCATCATGCTCCAGGGCGCCGTCGGCAAGGGCGCCCATAAGTCCCACTTTAGCGCCGCCATATATAATACCTATATTCCGCAACGCAAGGGTCTTGCCAAGCTGGTATGCAGCTTCCCGGTAACATTCATTAAACCCATCGCCTGATCCGCAAAACACTACAATGCTTTCCATAGCGCCAATTTTATACTCCAAATGTAACAGTATAAAAGGAAAATCCGAACTCTCTTTTATTCACAAGTGCTAATATCCTCACTGCCGGAAAAAGTATATAAAAAAATCCCGCCGCTTAGCAGGATCAATATTTTATTAAAAAGTGAACCATTTTAATTCCCGGATCGTCTGTCAACACATGGATTTTTACTTTTTAATTTTTACTTTTTAATTTAATCAATACTCATCCTCATTAAAGAAGAAGTCTTCCTGGGTGGGATAATCGGGCCAAATATCTTCAATGCCTTCGTATATCTCGCCTTCATCATCAAGTTCCTGCAGGTTTTCTACCACTTCAAGCGGGGCGCCGGAACGGATAGCATAATCAATAAGTTCATCTTTTGTTGCAGGCCATGGAGCGTCTTCCAGGTGGGATGCTAATTCAAGTGTCCAAAACATATTGTAAATAGATTGTTTTTATTCTGATTTCCCGCAAATGTAAGTGAAAATTCAATCCCGATAAACATCGGGGTAAAAGATATATTTCTTAACAAAAAAATCGCACTGATTTATCGTAACTGCAGCGCCTGATTTATCTTTCTATGTGATTAATTAAATAACTTGCAGGTAATACTAAGTCATAAGGCGTAAGTTTCCATGAATACACTCACGACTTATGACTTATGACTCACGACTTACGACGACTTCTATGCTTTCTGCAAAAAATCTGTTCAAAAAATACTCTTCCATCACTGTAGTGAACAACGTATCACTGAACGTGGCGAAAGGAGAAATAATATCTATCGTTGGCCCTTCGGGCGCCGGGAAAAGCACTCTTTTGCACCTGGTAGGCGCATTAGATAAACCGGATAGTGGCAGCGTGCTGATAGAAGGGACAGATATTTTACAATTGCCGGCTAAAAAACAAGCAAAATTCCGAAACAGCCATATAGGATTTGTATTCCAGTTTCATCATTTATTGCCTGAATTCAGCGCAGTAGAGAATGTATCTGTACCCTTGTGGATAAAAGGAACGGCTAAAAAAGAAGCAATGGGGCAGGCTGCTGAAATGCTGAACATAGTGGGTCTCAGTGGCCGGCTCGATAACAAACCCTCTGAACTCTCTGGCGGTGAACAGCAAAGAGTGGCCATTGCACGGGCGCTCGTTACCAGGCCATCGGTAGTAATGGCTGATGAACCTACCGGGAACTTAGACACTGCCAATGCACACTCCCTGCATAACCTGTTTCTGCAATTACGCGAACAATTCGGGCAAACCTTTATTATTGTCACACATAATGACGCTTTGGCAATAATGGCCGACCGAACGCTGACCATGCAGGATGGCAAAATAGTAGATGAGAAAAAGAACTAACCAAACCATATTCCATCCTGGTAGCCTGGGGTCGGAAAAGACGGCTTTGATGGAGATCCTGACTAAAATCACCCCACTTATGAAAAAATAACGCCCTTGTTTACAGCTTTAGTATTATTTTTGCAGCCTGATTTAATTTTTTCATAAAAAGATAACGTATGCAAGAATTTGGCAAAAAAAATCCCTCGTTCCGCTTGTCTGACCTGGGTATCAATGTGGGTATCGCGCATTGGAATCTCCACCCCAAAGAACTGGTAAAAAGCAGTTTGGCCCTCGGGCAGGGAGTAATTAATGATACCGGCGCACTCTGTGTGAATACCGGTAAATTTACGGGCCGTTCCCCAAAGGACAAATTCACCGTTAAGGATGCAAAGACGGAACACAGCGTGGATTGGGGTGATGTGAATATCCCCTTCTCTCCTGAAGCTTTCGATAAATTATATGATAAGGTTTGCGCCTATTTTACTGGCAAGGAAGTATGGGTGCGTGATTCGTACGCCTGCGCTGATCCGGCTTACCGCCTGAATGTCCGCGTGGTGAACGAGACTCCATGGGCCAACTTGTTCTGCAACGACCTCTTCCTGCGCCCTACCGCAAAGGAAATAGAAACACAAAACCACGACTGGCTGATACTGCAGGCGCCCGGCTTCCTCGCCGACCCCGCCACCGATGGTACCCGCCAGGGCAATTTTACAATCGTCAACTTCACCCGTAAGGTGATACTGATTGGCGGCTCGGCTTATACCGGGGAAATGAAGAAGGGTATCTTTAGCGTACTGAACTTCATACTGCCACATGAGCATAAAGTATTGAGCATGCACTGCTCTGCCAACGAAGGCGCAGATGGCGATGTGGCACTGTTCTTCGGACTCAGCGGCACCGGTAAGACCACCCTCAGCGCAGACCCCAACCGTTCGCTCATAGGCGATGACGAGCATGGCTGGGCCGATAACAGCGTATTCAACTTTGAAGGCGGGTGCTATGCAAAATGTATAGACCTTAGCGCTGAAAAAGAACCACAAATCTATGCGGCTATTAAGCCCGGCGCGTTACTGGAAAACACTAAGTTCTACCCCGGAACTATTACCGTGGACTACAATGATGCGAGCATAACTGAAAACACACGCGCCGCTTACCCGATAGATTTTATCACCAATGCAAAGGAGCCTTCTTACGGAGGCAAGCCTCAAAATGTTTTCTTCCTTACCTGCGATGCGTTCGGCATATTGCCGCCCATCTCCAAGCTCACTAAGGCGCAGGCCATGTACCATTTCATCAGCGGTTATACCGCCAAGGTAGCCGGCACGGAAGTAGGCGTTACCGAGCCGCAGACTACATTCTCCGCTTGTTTCGGGCGTGTGTTCCTGCCGTTGCATCCCACAAAGTATGCAGAGCTGTTAGGCAAGAAACTGGAAGAGGATAAACACATAAATGTGTGGCTCATCAATACCGGCTGGAGTGGCGGGGCCTATGGCACCGGCAGCCGTATGAAGCTGAGCTATACCCGCTCCATGATCACAGCGGCCATGAACGGAGATCTGAATACGGTATCGTATGAACCCCACCCTGTGTTCGGTGTGCTGATGCCTAAAACAGTTCCTGGCGTACCTGCAGAGATACTGATACCGCGTAACACATGGGCCAACAAGGACGCTTACGATAAAAAAGCTAACGAACTGGCGCAACTGTTTGTGAAGAACTTCGCCAAGTACGCTGACCAGGCTAATGAGGAAATTCGCTCTGCAGCCCCGGCGGTTATGGTGAACGCCTGATCTTAATGGGCTTTGCGTCCGCAGCGGATTGCACTAATTTACCCCTTTGCGCAGAGTATAGTTAGGGTCTGCTGATTAAGTAATAGCGGCCTGGTGTAAAACCCCCGAATGGGCAATGTCATTAAGTT
>JBIOGX010000152.1:0-4122 GCA_044448445.1 Chitinophagales bacterium | reverse complement strand
GTATAAAAATTGATTTTTTGATTTTATCAATAAAAAAGAGGATGCCGGGTTGATATATTAAATATCAATCCTGGCATATTTCGCATGGTTCTCTATAAACTCGCGACGGGGTGGTACCTCATCGCCCATAAGCATGGAGAAAATCTCATCAGCATAAGTCATGCTTTCTATGGTGACGCGTTTCAGTGTGCGTGTTGCGGGGTTCATGGTAGTGTCCCATAGTTGTTCGGCATTCATTTCACCGAGGCCTTTGTAGCGCTGTACGCCTACGGTATCTTCCTTGCCATTGCCTAATTTGATAACCGCTTCTTTACGGTCTTCTTCGGTCCAGGCATAGAGTTGGTCCTTCCCTTTCTTTACGAGATAAAGAGGTGGTTGTGCGAGATAGACATATCCCTGCAATACCAGTTCTTTCATATAACGATAGAAGAAGGTGAGTATCAGTGTAGCAATGTGAGAACCATCCACGTCAGCATCGGTCATGATGATTACTTTGTGATAGCGGAGCTTGGTAGTGTTCAATGCTTTCGGGTCATCAGGAGTGCCGACTGTTACGCCAAGGGCAGTAAACATATTCTTGATTTCCTCGTTCTCGTATATTTTGTATTCCTGTGCTTTTTCTACGTTCAGTATTTTACCACGTAGTGGAAGGATAGCCTGGTAGCTACGGTCGCGGCCCTGCTTGGCAGTGCCGCCCGCTGAATCACCTTCCACCAGGTACAACTCACATTTTTCGGGATCCCTTTCTGAGCAATCGGCCAGCTTGCCAGGCATTCCGCCGCCGGTAAGCACACTTTTGCGCTGTACCATTTCACGCGCTTTACGCGCCGCCGCGCGCGCCTGCGCTGCAAGGATCACTTTATCAATGATTAATTTGGCATCCTTGGGGTGTTCTTCAAGGTAGGCTTCCAATACACGGCTAACACACACATCCACCACACCCATTACATCATTGTTGCCGAGCTTGGTTTTTGTCTGCCCTTCAAACTGCGGCTCCGGAACTTTTACAGAGATGATCGCGCTTAATCCTTCGCGGAAGTCATCGCCGGTGATCTCTACTTTCGCCCGTTCAAAAAGTTTGTTCTTATCTCCATAAGATTTGAATACGCGGGTAATAGCGCGGCGGAACCCGGCTACGTGCGTACCCCCTTCTATGGTGTTGATATTATTTACGTAAGAGAAAATATGCTCGTTGTAAGAGGTATTGTAAGAAAGCGCTACGTCAACGACTACATTCGTTTCCTTATCATGCACTTCTACAAATATGGGGGCTGATAACAACGGATCGCGTTTTGCGGTACGGTCCAGCATTTGCACGAACTCAACGATACCGCCTTCGCTGTAAAATGTTTCTGTAGGCAATTGGCCTGCTTCCGTCATTTCACGGGAATCTATCATTACGATGCGAATGCCTTTGTTGAGGTAGCTAAGCTCACGCAGGCGCCCTGCAAGAATCTCGCGGTTAAATACGAGGTCTTTGAAAATAGTTCCATCAGGATGGAAGTGCACCAGTGTACCGGTATGCTCGGAAGTTCCGCCTGTTTCACGAACAGGGTATATAGGTATCCCTTTTTCATATTCCTGCTCAAATATTTTTCCTTCGCGGTAAACAGTTACATGCAAGTGGGCGCTCAGTGCGTTCACGCAACTTACACCCACGCCATGCAATCCGCCTGACACCTTATAGCTGTCCTTATCGAACTTGCCGCCTGCATGTAGTACAGTCATTACCACTTCCAGCGCTGAACGGCCTTCTTTAGCATTGATACCGGTTGGAATACCACGGCCGTCATCGAGTACGCTTATGGAGTTATCTTTGTGAATGGTTACTGTAATGTTCTTACAATAACCTACCAGCGCCTCGTCTATGGAGTTGTCCACCACTTCATACACCAGGTGGTGCAATCCTTTCACGCCTATATCGCCTATATACATCGCAGGGCGTTTACGCACTGCTTCGAGGCCTTCTAATACTTGTATACTATCCGCACCATAATCGGCGCGCACTTCCAAAACATCGTTTTCAGTATTCATAATTATTCAAAAAACCGAACTATTTATTTTCTAAGAGAATGGATAAAAATTTTATCTTAAGATACATGCCCTAACAAACTATTTCAGGACATTTTTTTAACCTTACAAAGATAGCTAAAATATACCTTTAAAACAACAAAAAAACAGGGCTGTTTTTACCTTAAAAAATCATTGAAAATGCACATTAATGTATATATATGTTTTTATTTTCAATGAATTGTTTTGTAAGAATTTGGCTTGATGAAAAGGAGTGTATGAATGTACCAATTAAAACCCAAAACCAAGGCCAACTTCACCAAGTTCTGCCACTGTTTCATGGGTTTTTAAAAAGGCGGATAAAAAGAATTCTTTTATCGGGCCGGATTCTTTTTGAACGAAATAATAATGCCCGCCTATTTTTTCATAAACAGGAGCTGTTTTCAACGCTGATTCCCGCAGGTAGTAGCCTACCTGTAGCACTATACCTACCCTGCCCAGTAAAAACTCATTACCCGCAAATACAGCGCTTTTCCAGGAGTTTTGTTTTTCATGGCCGGGGTCTATTTCATTATTGCGCAGGTAGGCGTAAATGCTTTGATAGTAAGCATAATCAAGCCCGGCAAACATTTTATTCTTGCTTATCCAGCGCCTGCTTACATAGCCGGAAGTGATGTAAACAGGATACAAAGGCCCGCCGGGCGTATAGCTGGAAATATAAGCCATGCTCAGCCGCGCCTGTACCAGCCACCTGTTCTTAAGCGGCTCAGGATTGCGTACTATATGTGCGGGTTTAGCCATTACCGGGTAATAACAGGCGCCCAGATGTGCGCCGGTCATGTTTATGCCAAGATTTGGTTTATGGTAGGAAGAGTTAGATATGTGGGTAATGTTGGCGCCGAGCTGCATATCCCAATGTTGGTTTATGTGATAACGCAGATCGCTCATAAACATAGTGAAGCCATTGATGTGGCTGCCAATAGCTACGTTTATGGTATCGACAGGAGGCGTGCGCCGGAATTCCTTTGTTACATATCCTATCCCATCACCCATCCGCAAGGTCCATTCTAATTTTTTACCGCTTACGAGCGGTATGGTAAGATTGGGATAGAGGCCGAAACAGTGGCCATATACAGAGTCAATGCCGTAATTAATATAAGCGAACCCAATGCCAATAGTGGGGTATTTGCGGCGCTGTTCCCAGGCTTTTTTCCCGTGAGTATGTTGCAGCAGGTTTATATCAAGGCCTGTTGTCAATGCGGGAATTGGCAACGTAAATTTCTTTTCATGTTTGTAAACTTTTCCTGCTATTGCATTAGTCTCAATTCCAAATCCCGCCAATGGTTGCCCCAAACACGCTGCGGCGTGGCTTACGCATATTGCGATGAGAAGTAAAATAAAGTTAGCAGAAAAACGGAACATAGATTACAAATGTAATTTACTAAAAGAGAGTTAGGAACGTTGGCAAAATAAAATGTACTAAGTTGGGTAATTATTTTTCTTTTATTCAAGACCCGCCCGAATGTACCCCTTCGGTACGGGCGGGCGTAAAATTTGAGAATAGCAAGCTACGAATTTTCGTTTCACGAAAATAAGCTGCAATGCAGGCTGTACAAGATTTGACAACTTTGACAAAGTTGTCAAATCTACCCCAAAATGTGAGTACGCCGGAAAGTGACAACATGTTGTCATATTATTAGCAAATAGTGCCTGTTTAATCCCGTATATGCGGGAGTGGATTTTATTTTGTCATCTTCACTAAGGAACGATGACAAAATAACTACCACCATCTTACTTGTTCTTTTTCATTTTTTCGGCGTTGTAAAATCTTTAAATATGCTTGATATTCGCAGCTTTTACGCCTTGTAAAAAAGAAAAATAACTTCGCAATGTGGTAGCATTTATTTTGTCAACGTTCCTTAAAGGTTGTCTTTGCTGCATTTAGTCTGTATGCACATAGTTTAGCAATGTCTGTATCATTTATAATATTATACCCTCCCTGGTTACGTTTTCATAAAAAGGAGTAACTAAGGGAGGATGACGCCATATTTTTTTGGAATGAATAATTGTACTGATAAGGATACCAGAATTCAATTCTATATCATATAATGG
>JBIOGX010000151.1:0-4127 GCA_044448445.1 Chitinophagales bacterium | reverse complement strand
GCAAGTAATGACAGGTACTCCTGTTACCGTAACCACAATCAGCAATGAGCCGATGACTGAATATATAGACCTGAACGCCACGGCTGCCTTTCTTCAGAAAAGCTATGTAAAAGCTAATGTTAACGGTTATATAGAAACGGCAAATGTTGTGATAGGAAAGTATGTGAATGTAGGCCAAACATTATTTACACTGAAAACAAAAGAAGCTCAGAGTATAGGAAACGCAGTAAACAAATTAGATCCCGGTTTTAAATTTTCAGGCGTTAATAATATCAAAGCAAGTACCAGCGGATACATCACACTGCTGAACCACCAATTAGGTGATTATGTTCAGGATGGAGAGCAGCTTGCAGTGATAAGCAATGAGAGTAGTTTTGCCTTTATTTTATATCTGCCTTATGAATTAAAACAATACCTACCCAATAACAACATTGTAGAGCTTACTTTACCCGATGGCACAAAACTAAAAGGTACAGTAACTGCCTCCATGCCAACAGTTGATCCTGGTTCACAAACGCAGAGCATCGTAATAAAAGTGCCAAACAGCAGGCCGATACCGGAAAATCTTATTGCTAAGGTAAGCATAATAAAAACAAACAAGCTGAATGTCCAATCACTGCCTAAGGCCGCAATACTCACAAACGATGTACAAAGCGACTTCTGGGTAATGAAGATGACAGATTCAAATACCGCGGTCAAAGTACCCATAAAAAAAGGAATTGAAACAAAAGATAAAGTGGAAATATTAGAACCAAAATTTAATTCCGGCGACAAGATACTGCTAACAGGAAATTATGGGTTACCGGATACAGCAAAAGTGAAAATCGAACAATAACCTATATTAGTTGTTACATTTATTTTTCGACATTTTGCGCCTTAATATTTTATTAATTGCTAATTATAATTTGCGCCTTTGCGTGAAACATTTTTTGCAATATTATACCCGTTCACTATAACACAATAACGAGCGATGAAAAACTTTTTCGTTTCATATAAAAACCCGTTAACAGTAGTTATAGTACTTCTGATCGGGGGCGGTATGTTTGCTTATAGTAAAATGCAAACCGCCCTCTTTCCTGAGATCACTTTTCCTAAGATCAAGATCATTGCAGATGCCGGGTTGCAGCCCGTAAATAAAATGATGATAACGGTCACCAAGCCGCTGGAAAACGCCATCAAGCAAGTTCCTGATCTTAAAACAATACGCAGTACCACCAGTCGCGGCAGTTGCGAAATATCCGCATTCATCAACTGGGATGCTAACATTGATCTTAGCAAACAGCGCATAGAATCTAAAATAAATGAAATAAAAAATCAGCTACCCAACGATGTGCAAATCACGGTGGAGAAAATGAATCCCTCCATACTGCCTGTAATGGGCTATACGCTGGAGAGTAATAAGCGGTCTCCCATAGAGCTTAAACAATTAGCCACTTATACGATCAAGCCATTCTTATCACAGGCAGCCGGCATTGCTGAGATACGCATCATAGGCGGAAAGCAAAAGGAATACTGGCTTACACTCGACCCGGAGAAAATGACTGCATTATCTATAACTCCCGATTCTATAACTACCGCGCTTGCGCAAACAAATTTTATAAAATCAAACGGCTATCTTTCTGATTACCGTTATTTATACCTTACCGTTACTGACGCTACAGTGCATACCATAGAAGAATTGTCCAACATTGTTATTAAGAATGATGGCAGGCGGGTAGTGCAGCTTAGAGATATTGCTGATGTTCAGATTCATGAAGCCACCGAATACATAAAGATCAATGCCAATGGTAAGGAAGGATTGCTGATTGCAGTTTTAAAACAGCCCAATTCAAATCTGATAGACATTTCCAGAGACATAGAATCAAAAGTAAAAGAGCTAAAACATATCCTTCCAAAGGATGTTACTATAAAACCTTACTACATCCAGGCCGATTTTGTGAATGAGTCAGTAAAAAGTGTTACAGACAGCTTATGGGTGGGGTTGGCGCTGGCTATTATTGTTGCCATTATTTTTTTAAGATCATTGAAAGCAAGCGCTACCATTCTTATTACCATACCCGTTACGCTGGCGCTAACGCTTATTGTTCTTTATACCATAGGATACACCTTTAATATAATGACGCTTGGCGCGGTAGCCGCTGCAATAGGCCTTATTATAGACGATGCTATAGTGGTGGTAGAGCAGATACACCGTACACACGAAGAAAACCCCGATGAGCATACCAATACTTTGATTCAAAAAGCGATTAACTATTTATTGCCCGCTATGGTTGGGTCATCTATCAGTACCATAGTCATATTTCTTCCCTTTGCATTAATGAGTGGCGTGGCAGGCGCTTATTTTAAAGTCATGACCAACACCATGATCATTACGCTTGTTTGCTCCTTCTTTGTTACATGGATATGCCTGCCGGTAATTTATTTATTCCTTACCCGCAGTAAAAAAACTACCCTTATTAAGAAGGAAGTAGCACACAATGTAAAAAGGCAGCCCTGGGTATCCTTCTTTATTCATAAGCCTTTAGTAAGTATTGTTATTGTTGCGGCGCTTATTGCTTCCATTGTACTGATACTACCCCGCCTGGCAACAGGCTTTTTGCCGGAGATGGATGAAGGGAGCATTGTGTTTGACTACAGTTCGCCCCCCGGTACATCGCTGGAGGAGACTGACCGCATACTTAAAGAAGTGGAAAAAATGATTATTGCTATTCCGGAAGTAGAGGCTTATTCCAGGAGAACAGGGACCCAAATGGGCTTTTTTATTACCGAGCCAAACAGGGGTGA
Organism: Chitinophagales bacterium; assembly: GCA_044448445.1. GTDB lineage: Bacteria > Bacteroidota > Bacteroidia > Chitinophagales > Chitinophagaceae > Nemorincola. The sequence goes on along the minus strand of JBIOGX010000151.1, from coordinate 1,343 downwards.
TTATTTGATCCAATTGAAGAAAAAAAGAAACAGGAGCACAGAGGAGGTGATCAGTGAACTTAGAAAAAAGGTTGAGTCCAGCCAACCGGCTTTGAGGGTTGACTTTGGACAGGTTATAGGCGATATGTTGGGAGACCTGATGACATCAGTACAACCGATTGAGGTAAAAATATTTGGTGATAACCAGCAGAAGTTACAGGAACTGTCGGCAAGGGTAGCTAACATTGTTTCGGGTGTTAAGGGTACTGCTGATGTATTTAATGGTATAGTGATCGCGGGGCCTTCTGTGCGTGTTATACCTGCGTATGAAAGGCTTGCTCAATTTGGGATTACTCCGGCAGGCCTTCAATACCAATTGCAAACTTCAATGGAAGGGAACATACTTGGAACCATACTCGAGAAAGAACAGCAGACAAATATACGGGCAGTATATCCGGGAAACAGGAAAATAAGCGCGGCAGATCTCGGAAAATTGCAGGTGTTCTTACCCAATGGCAAACGGATACCGATAAGTACACTGGCAAAGATTGTAGTGGATTCAGGGGATGCGGAAATACAACGTGAAAATATCCAGTCGCAGGGCGTGGTTACCGGGCGGCTCGAAAACCGCGACCTCGGGAGCGTAATAAAGGATATTCAGAGGGAGGTATCCGCAAATGTTATTTTACCACAAGGGTATCATATAGAATACGGGGGCTCTTATGCTGACCAGCAACAGTCATTCAAAGAACTGTTGATGATATTAATATCTTCCAGCCTGTTGGTATTTGGCGTTATCCTGTTTCTTTTCAGGGATTTTAGAGTGGCTCTGCTGATAGTGCTATTGGCAGTGTTGGGTATATCCGGCAGCTATATTGCTTTATTTATTACGCATACACCGCTTAATGTAGGCAGCTATACCGGAGTAATAATGATAGTAGGTATCATAGGCGAAAATGCCATCTTTACCTTTTTGCAATTCCGTAACGCACTCCTGGAAAAAGGTGTTGATGAAGCGATCATATATTCCATTTCCACCCGTTTACGCCCTAAGTTGATGACTGCCTTAGGCGCTATTATCGCTTTGATGCCATTAGCATTGGGTATCGGAACCGGTTCACAATTACACCAGCCATTGGCCATATCAGTAATTGGTGGGTTTATTATAGCATTGCCTTTATTGCTGATCGTATTACCGTCCATGTTACGGCTTTTATATAGAAAAGCCACCTAAATTGAGTAATCTCTTTTTTGCGCGGATAATTGATAAAATCACCCCATTATTGAAGGTATAGTAAAACGGTTGTGGACAAATTACACAATGAAGAAATAAACTTTAGTTGCCCCGGCCTTTAGGTCGGGGG
>JBIOGX010000150.1:0-4136 GCA_044448445.1 Chitinophagales bacterium | reverse complement strand
GTTTTATAATTATTATACAATTGTGGGTTGCAATGCACAGGCCCAACATACTCCTGCGCAAATGTATCATTTAGCGTAGCAAGCATTAAATAGGCTATGACTATGAATTTCCTCACTTTCCGGGTTTCTTTTTAGAGTCATCATTATTAACGCTATTATGCGTATTTGTATTGTCATGTATGTCTTGCGCGGATGGATTTTGCTCTATGGAAAGATCTATGATCTCTCCGGCCTTTACCCTGTTTGCTACTCCTGCATCGTTAAATGCTCTGGGTCGCTGGTCAACAATGATTGCGGTAGAAGTGTCAGTAATCACAGACCTCTGGTCAAAGGGTACCACTATTGGTTGTAGATTATACTGTGCTAATATTGCCTGAGCCTCATCAACGCTCCTGCCGGTAACATCCGGCATGTCAAATTCGGTATTGCCTAATCCATTGCCTATCACTAAATTTATTTTACTGCCTTGTGCTATCATTTCCCCCGGCCTGATATCCTGTCCGTTGAATAGCTGTTGCTTTATAGCGCCTGCTGCTATATCGGGAACATAAGTAGTATCACCGAGTATTAGTTTGTTATTGCGCAGCAACATTTCCGCACTTCTGAATGACAGGTTCACTAAATTAGGCATTGGTATATGAGGGGGGGTCAGCATATTTACGGTAAGGAATACGGTACGCCCCTCCTTTACACTGGAACCTGTATCAGGCACTTGTTTTAATACACTCATCGGCTTTACTTCAGGTTCATAAATAGAGTCAACAGACACCTCAAAATGCATCCCTTTCAGTTTGGCTATTGCAGTATTGAGGTCTTTACCTCTTACATCGGGTATTTTCAGTTCTTCACCATGTCTTGTTACCCAGTGCAGGGTGGCAAAAAAAGAGGTGTACAGTATTGCGCATAGCACAATCACAATACCGAGGTGGAATAAAAAATATTTTTTAATGTTTTTGGTCATAGACTGCAGATAAAAATAAGGTATTTTATGCAGAATGATTTTTCATGCAATCTTCTAAAATAGCTCCGTAAAAATCTTTTAACATTTGACCGGAGGCCCTTACCTGTTGTGGAACAATACTATTCTCGCTTTGCCCGGGCATAGTATTCACTTCCAGGAAAAAAAGCTTGCTGGTGAGCTTTTGTAATATAAAATCCATGCGTACTACACCCCGGCAGTTAAGATGGCGGTATATATACATTGCTTTATTTTCCAATTGCTCCTTAAGGTTGTCATCTATTTTTGCAGGGGTGATCTCCTTCGTTACACCGGGAGTATATTTGGCTTCGTAATCAAAAAATTCATTCTTGCTCACTATCTCAGTGGCAGGCAGGGCGTGTAGGTATCCGTTAGTTTTATATACCCCGATGGTAAGTTCCCTGCCTTCAATAAACTCTTCTATTAGCACCTGGTTATCTTCGCCGAAGGCCTTTTCTATTGCGGGAAGTAATTCCTGCACTTGTTTTACTTTGCTTACACCCAGGCTGCTGCCGCTCTCATTAGGTTTTACGAAAACGGGCATTTTGAGCTGATCTAATATCGCCCCAACGGAATAATTTTCTCCCTTGATCAGGTGCACGGAGTTTGCAATATTTACAACATTAAAAGACTTCACTACTTTATTACAATAGCTTTTATTGAAAGTAAGCGCCGATACAATAGAATTGCAAGTGGTATAGGGTATTTGCAGCATGTCTAAGTAACCTTGAATGCGTCCGTCTTCTCCCGGCGACCCATGAATGGCAATAAATACACAGTCGAATTTGATTTTTTCGTCTTTCACCGTAAGCGAAAAATCATTTTTATCTACCGGTACTTTTTCGCTTTCATGTTCATAATACCATTCCTCTTTGGTAATAATGATCTTATATACATTGTATAATGAATCATCAAGGCTTTTTTCAATAGTTGCTGCAGTTTGTATAGAAATGACATATTCGCCGGAATACCCGCCTGCAAGTAATGCTATATTTTTTTTCATTTGCTTTAGCTGATAAAAATTGATGTTGCCAAAGGTAATGTTTTAGCAGAAAGATTTAACAGAAGCAGGAAAGTAGTCTTACCTGTATAGGTATCAGTTGGTAATCGGTTGGGATGGCGGCTGTTTTTTGTTAAAAAAGATACCTATTGAAGATAAATAGCTGTTACCTCATTAATAGCGCTCGCGTAAATGGGTTATGTTGGCTTTGTTACTGAATAAAAGGGGGAAAATCGTTCCTGAATAAAAATATTTAAAATTATTTATTTATGAAATTATCCCGCCTGAAGTTACCAAAAATCTTTCCTAAGGAAAGTTATCGAAATAAGTCCTACTAAGTTGGATAGTTATTTTTCTTTTTTTCATCCCAACCAAAGGTCGGGAGCGAATATCAGGCATATTTAAAGATTTTACAACGCAGTAAAAATGGAAAAGAACAGACAAATTGGTAGGACTTATTTTGACATCTTTCCTAAGTTCTTCACTTCTTCACCTCCATCAAAAAGTCATTGGAGAACTTCACATCATAACCGCCTTTCCACTTAATATGCTGCCACTCGGCAGTTGGGGATATTGTGGTGGTTATTTCACCTGAAGTTACGGTAATGGGCAGTGTAAATCCTTCAACGGCATCACTGAACTTATAACTCAATTGTCCGTCCCTGATGGCGTATTCAAGTTGTGGAATATCAGCAGTTCGCAGGTATTGGTTAAAAAAAGCGGTAAGATTCAATCCTGTATGTTTTGCTATATAGGTTTCTGCCTGCTGAGTAGTAACGGTCTGGTGGTAAAATTCTTTTCCTAAGCCCCGTAGCATCATCCTGAACTTTTCATCATCATTAGTCATTACTCTTATCATGTACATAATGGCAGAACCCTTGTCATACATATCACTGGAGCCTTCTTTATTTACCCGGTATGGGCCTATGATTGGTTTGTCGTTTCGTATGTTATGCCATTCTCCACGGCAGTATTTTTGTGATTTTTCCTTTCCCAACAGGCACTCGGTGAAGAGGGTCTCGGAATAGGTCGTTATACCTTCATGTATCCAGTTATCAGCCATATCCCTGGCAGTGATATTGTTGCCAAACCACTCATGCCCGCTTTCGTGTATGATGATATAGTCAAAGTTCATACCATAGCCTGAAAATGTGCGGTCATAGCCCATGTAGCCCATTTTGTATCCATTTCCATAAGCTATGGCTCCCTGGTGTTCCATGCCGAGATAGGGAGCGTCAACTAATTTATATCCATCTTCATAAAAAGGGTAGGGTCCCATCCAGTATTCATAGCAATGGATCATCTGCTTTACTACGGCAAACTGTTTCCTCGCTCTTTCCTCATTGTACCGCAATACCCAGAAATCAAGGTCCAGCTTGCCATTTTCACCCATCAGCGTATCCTGCCAATGTACATAATTGCCTATGTAGAAAGTAACGTCATAATTGTTGATGGGATTTTTTACCTCCCAGTGCCATACCATATCTTTCGCAGATTTATCCGGCACAGAGCCGCCGACGAGACGCTTTTCAATGAGCCTTCCATTACTGATACACTGAAGGTCTTTGGGTACAAAAAAATACAGTTCCATGCCGCTGTCCGGCTCATCCCATTGGGCGTCCTTGCACGGCCACCATACGCTTGCTCCCAACCCCTGGCAGGAAACTGCTATCCACTGGTTACCCATGCTGTCATTTTTCCAGCTTATGCCGCCGTCCCAGGGAGGGTTTATGGCTTGTCTCGGCGCCCCATGATAGGATACGGTAATGTGGTTATTGCTCCCGGTCTTCCAGTTATGGAACGGATAAGTTATCCACCATACATTTCCTTCCTTTGTAAAATCAAGGTCTTTGCCGTTACAGGAAACTTTATCAATGATCATTGGCTCCTGCAAGTCAATCTGGAGACTGTCATGAGGGGTATCGGTCACGTCAAACGAAATGTCAACAACGCCGCTTATGCTTTTTGTAGCGGTATCAATTTTTTTGATCTCTAAATAATACTTCTTCACATCCCACCAATTCCTTCCGCGCCCGTTACTGCCACGCAGGGTATCGGCATGGGTATAAGCAAATGTGGTATTTGCAGGGAGCAAATACCACACTATTAAAAAAACAGGTATGATTGTTTTTATCATTGTTCTATGTTCATTACTTC
>JBIOGX010000149.1:0-4165 GCA_044448445.1 Chitinophagales bacterium | reverse complement strand
TTTTTTATATTTTTATAAAAAATTCAAAAATCATGAAAAAATTTCTTCGTTTTCTCGTCGTGCTGCTCGTAGTAGTTGCAGCAGCTATTCTTATTCTTGCGCTGGTTGAGCCAACCGACATTGTGGTGTCTCGCAGCGCCATGATCAAAGCCCCTAAAGAGGCTGTGTTTGAACAAATGGTACTGTTTAAAAACTGGCCAAACTGGAGTCCATGGTATAAGATGGACACTGGTACAAAAATGACTTATTCCGGTACTGACGGACAACCCGGCAGCAGCTATCATTGGGTAGGCACTGAAAAGAAAACCGGTGAAGGCGATATGAAAAATGTGGCAGTAAACGGTACTGCTATGGATTTTGAAGTGAATTTCAACAAACCACGTAAAGCCACCGCACATGGCACGCTTAAAGCCATGGATACCGCAGGTATGACTAAGGCTACCTGGAGTTTCAGCATACATATACCGTTCCCGCTAAATGCGATGCCAGTATTTATGAACATGGACAAAATGCTGGGCGACGATTTTGAAAATGGCCTCGCTAACATGAAACAATATGTAGAGAGCCATCCTGCCGCATCATCATCAGATGTTGAAATAAAGGAAGTAAACTATCCTGCACAAATATTTGAAGGATTTCGCAAAACAGTAAATTGGGCTGATATAGGCAAATTTTCACAGGAAAGCTTCCCTGCATTAGGAAAAGAACTGGATGGTAAAATAGCAGGTCCCGGTACAGAGCTATATTATACCTGGGACACTGTGAATAAAAACACAGACATTGCTGCATGTTTCCCTGTATCTGATACTACCAAACCTGCAAAGGGTGCAATTATTATACATGTGGCTGCATCAAAAGCATATATGACTATAATGAAAGGGTCATACTCCAATGAGAATGAGATGAAATACCACACAGCATTAAGTAAACACCTGGCAGCTAAAGGGCAAAAACAATCACTTGTAATAGAAGAATATCCTGTTGGCCCATTCCAGGAAACAGACAGCGCTAAGTGGGTGACTAATATTTATTACCTCATACAGTAGCCCCTCCCGGCCTCCCCATAGGGGAGGTGACATAATTTGCACCCACTAACGGGGTATAAAATAAAATGCACATAAAAGTAATATAAAGCCGTCTTTACAATGTATTGGCGGCTTTTTCGTTATTAAAGACGTGAGGCTTACCTTCGCAAATTCTACTTAGCGAACAAGGATGAAGTTATCAGTAATCATCGTCAACTATAATGTAAAGTACTTCCTCGAAGTATGCCTGCATTCCGTACTGCGGGCTGCTGAAGATATAGACGCGGAAGTGATCGTAGTGGACAATAGTTCCGCTGATGGTAGTTGTGATATGGTCAGGGAGAAATTCCCATCTGTATTATTAATTGAAAACAAGGACAACAAAGGCTTTTCAAAGGCTAATAACCAGGGTGTGGCGATAGCGAGAGGGGAATACATTTTGTTCCTCAACCCGGACACCGTAATGCCGGAAGATTTTTTTACAAAAACACTTGACTATATGGGCTCCCACCCCGAAGCGGGAGCCATCGGGCCAAGGCTGATTGATGGTAAGGGACAGTTTGCGCCCGATGCTAAAAAATCTTTCCCTTCCCTGTCAGTAGCCCTGTTTAAAACCACAGGTATTAATAAAATTTTCAGTAAGTCGGGCTACTTTAATAAATATTATGCGGTGCATGTGGGTGAGCATGAAGTAGCTTCAGTAGATGTGCTTTCCGGCTGCTGCATGTTGGTTAGGCGCAAGGCTATGGATGAAGCCGGCGGCCCTTTTGATGAGGATTACTTTATGTATTGCGAAGATGTGGACTTGTCTTACCGTATAGAAAAGGCCGGCTACAGGAATATTTACTTTCCCGATGCAGAACTAATCCATTATAAAGGCGAAAGCACCCGGAAAATGACACTCTCTTATGTGCGCATATTTAATGAGGCGCTGGTAACTTTTGTGAAGAAACATTACAGTAAAAAGCAAATAACGATGTTCGTGCTTTTTATTAATGCGGGCATAGTATTACGCGCCATATTGGGAACAATAAGGCGTGGCCTCAAAATATTACACATGCCCCTGTTCGATGCATTTATACTTTTGCTCACGCTATGGGGTATTAAAAATTTCTGGGTACAAGAAGTAAAAAACATTCTGCCGATTGCGCCCAGAGTAGTATATGCTACTTTCCCCGCTTATATAGCTTTGTGGCTGCTTGCTCTTTACCTTAACAGCGCTTACGACCAACCTTACAGGGCGCTGAAAGTAACCCGTGGTATGCTCATTGGCACTGTAGCTATTCTCGCATATTACGGCCTTTTGCCCCCTGAGTTCAGGTATTCGCGGGCTATTATCATCTTTTCAGGTGTTGCAGGTACAGTAGCGCTCCTGGGGTTGCATGAAATATTATACAGGATGGGTATTTTAAAATTTATACCCTACGATAAACTGCCGAGAAAAGCAGTAATTGTGGCTGATGAAAACGCTTACCGTCAAACCGCAGCTTTACTACGGCAGGTACACTACGCCCCCGAACTATCAGGACGGATAAGCCCTAAAAATGACATAGATCACGCACTTGCAGCCTTGCCGGAAATGAAAGAACTACTCTTCACAACGGGCGCAAATGAAGTTATCTTTTGCATTAACGGGCTTAGCTATACCGATGTGTTTGAACAAATGCAACATTGCGGGAAAGATTATGAATATAAAATACATCTTCCTGGTTGTAAAAGCTTTGTAGGCAGCAACTCCAGCAGTACTTCCGGAGATCTTTATACAATAGACCGCCGTTTCAACCTGTTTGATTTTGCCCATATAAGGAATAAGCGCATGATAGATATTGCCGGCGCACTGACTTGTCTTATCTTATTCCCATTTACTTTTTTTATGATAAAAAAGCCGGGGACATTTTTTGTAAACTGTTTTAAAGTTTTAGTGGGACGGAAAACGTGGGTGGGCTATTCGCCGGGGTACGAAAGCCATTTGCCCGATATAAGGGAGGGCATTATTCCACCCTACAATATTATGCCGGGATACACCCCTTCAAATGAAGTGGAAATACAGATCAATGCTGCTTATGCTGCGCATTACACTCCCCTGACTGATATAAACCTCTTGCTTAAAAATTATAAATATCTTGGAGGGATGTAACAATACTGCTAAAGCAAGAATCCGAAATCCTTCATTATTTTGATCAGGAATCCGGTATTTCTGGTCAGTGCACACCTCAACCAACAGGGTTTATTATTTATTATCTTTGGCAAACATTTATCATCTATAATTAATTGCAAATATTTGGTGTTGATCAAGGAAAAATTGCAGGAACAACTCAATAAAGTAGAATACATTGCACGGTTATCAAAACCGAGGAGATTACTACATGCCCCCCTGCGATATACTGAAGCTATTTTCTTTCGGGAGGTAATTTATCCATGGAAGAAAAAAGAAATACTAAAAACCGTTCCTGTATTTTTTGATAAACAAATGCTGGTAGGCTTGCCAGCGGCTACAGATATTTTCCTCACAGGTGGCAAATCAAACGAATCTATAATAAGGCTTGCAAGATTCTTGATAAATATCTTTAATGATGGAGACCATTTTTTAGATATTGGCGCCCATTATGGCTATTTTTCGTTACTTGCATCAGTACTAACTTCACCTTCCGGTAAGGTTTATTCATTCGAACCGACATCAGGCACATACCACATACTGGCATTAAATGCCGATAATACCAACATCAGTTGTTTTCGGGAAGCTATTTCTGATAAGCCAGGCTCATTGACTTTTTTTGAGTTCCCTAACCTATATTCTGAATATAACACTACTAATGCCAACCAGTTCAAGAATAAAAAATGGTACTCTGATTATAACCCCATCGAGATAACCGTAATAGCCCAAACTATTGATAATATCACTGCAAGTGGCTTTACCCCTAAAGTGATAAAAGTAGATGTTGCAGGAGCGGAATACAAAGTTATCAGAGGTGGTATAAATTATTTTACGGAAAACTCTCCATTAATAATTATGGAATACCTTTCCACTGGCAGGGGCAATGATGAGCATCGCAAAGCATCCATACTATTGAAAAATTTGGGTTTCACGCCTCACTCAATTGATAACAAGGGAATACTCCGCATAATAGACAATATTGACT
>JBIOGX010000148.1:0-4182 GCA_044448445.1 Chitinophagales bacterium | reverse complement strand
CATTAAAGGTATATCTTCTAAAGAACCTTTTTCAACAATAATATTTTTACAGTAATTCCGTTCAATATTCTCTCTCGCATTCTCTACAGACCACTCATCATTGTCTATAGCAAGTACCTGTTTTGCACCAAGCATTTCAGCCAGTATTGCAAGCACCCCGGTGCCTGTGCCAAAATCTAAAACGGAACATCCGGCAAACGGAATGTCTTTCATCAGCATAATCATTTGCTGTGTAGTAGCATGGTGCCCGGTACCAAAAGACATTTTGGGTGTGATGGTGATGTTGTAAGGAGTATCTGTATTAATATCATGAAAATGAGCGCGTATGGTACAAAAATCTTTGACTACTACAGGTTCAAAATTTGATTCCCACAATGCATTCCAGTTTTGAGCAGGTATGATTTCCGTACGATAAGTCATTCCGGATGCGCCGGCAAGAGCTGTTAACTCATCCTCATGAAATTTTAGTTCTTCGATATAAGCCAGTAATTCATTTTCTGTTTCCTCAAAACCATCATAACCTGCATCTGCAAGCATTGCCATAAGCATTTCACTTTCGGGTTCACCGGTAATCAGGAACGTAACTTTTATGTACCGCATAAATAAGGAATACTACGGAAAACTGGAGTTGGAAATTTAAATACTATTGCACCAATTATTTACGGGTCTGATTGGTGGCATAAAGCTGTTTTTATAATTGTAATAAAGGTTGTACTTCCGTACAACCTTTATTACAAACTAAATTTTATATCCCTGGTTATTCATCATCTTTAGTGTTTGACTTCTTGCCTCCCGGAGCAGGCTCATCACCTTCTTCAGGCTCAACCCGCAAATTCTTTTCCTGCTGGTCCATAGTGCCGGGCATAGCGCTGTTATACAGCACACGACGTGTAGGTACGTCTGTTATGATACGGAATTCAGTACGGCGGTTAAGCTGGCGGCCTTCCGGGTTATCTTTACCATTAACACTATTAGCTGCTGCTGCATTTTTAGCGCCAAAGCCTTTGGCGGTCATACGCGCCCGCTCAATACCTGCTTTTTCAAGATAGTCCATTACAGCCTGTGCTCGGCGCTGAGACAGTGCCAGGTTATATTCATCCCTACCTTTAGAGTCTGTATAAGAGTATATCTCTATTGTGATCGAAGGATTATCTTTCAGGAAGTTAACAACTGAATCAAGGGCTGCTACTGATTCCGCACGAAGTACTGCTTTGTCGTAATCGTAATAAATATTACTTACGCTGAAACTGTTTTTAATACTGTCGAGGTAAATAGTAACTATCACTGTATCATCAGGGTCTGAACGTTTAATTTCCATTGTGCTTACCGATGCACGGGTTGACGTATATCCGGGCTTATCGCCGGTGATAACATAGCTATGCCCACGTGCTATATTGAACAGGAAATTACCGTCTTCAGAATTATAGGTATTCAATTCACCTTTCTGGTCAACCATTTTCACAACGGTTTGCGGCATTAATTCCTGTGTTTTCTTACTAAGCACCTTACCCATGATAGCTAATTTAGGCTCATATTGAATGCGCCATATATCATTACAGCAGGTAGGGTTTTTCAAAGCGATACTACCGATACGATTTGATACCACATAAGCATCAGGCTTACCTACCGGATCTTTGATGAAATAGAGTTCATCTGCGGAAGTATTGATAGGATACCCCATATTATGGATGTTATTATAGCGTGAAGGGCCTCCGTCAGCGGAATATATATCAAACCCCCCCATGGATTTCAGCCCGTTAGTAGAAAAATATAATCTTTGTACGCGAGAGTCGTAGTAGGGGGTTATTTCATCTGAAGTCGTATTTACCTGCCTGCCGCAATTTTGAGGACGCTTGGGTTGAAGTGTACGGGGATCAATTATAGAATACCAAAGATCATACCCACCCCTGCTTTGCAGCTTACGGTTTGACGAAAAGAAGATCACTTCTTTTTTACCTACCTTAGCTACAAAAGGCATAGTAAATGATGCTCTGCCTTGACCATCAACGTCAGTATTAATTTCAGGAACTTCTATTGGCACTCCCCATCTTAGCTCTTCAAATTTGGAAAAATAAATTTTACATCTGATGATCATGGAATCGCTTTCGAAGCATTTCGTAAAAAAGAACCGGTCTCCGCCGGGGCTGTAACAACCATTTCCTACATGAACAGATGCATCCCCAAAGTTACCATCATTAAATGGCATTGGCCATTGGAAGGAATCCACATAACCCCGTTGCTTTTGCGCTACCAAAAAATGTTCTTTATATTTCAATTTTGCATAACCATTATCTTCGATAACAGCATCGCGGCCCATAGTAGAGAAAAGCAAAGCGGTATCTCCTAATGGAAAAGGAGAAAGTTCTGTATATTGAGTATTTACATTCGGGCCGGCATTTATGACCGTAACAGCAACGGGGTCTTTAATGGATGCAATGGCCATATTGCAACCCTCTATTTCTACTTTGGTTTTCTTTTTAATTATTTTCCACAACTTTTGGGATACAACCCTGTCCGCATTGTCTTTAATAAGCGGGCTAAGATTGGCAACATCTTGTGCATTCATACTCAATGTCTTCTTATTATCAGTAAGAAACTTATTGAACATATCTATTGCTGCCTGGTATTCACCTTGTTGTTTGAGCATGAGGCCTGCATAATAGCTCGCTAATGGAAAAACTTTTCTTGCCATTGCATCTACTTCAACATAATAGTGCGCAGCGGGAACATAATCACGGGTAGCCCTGTAACAGTCTGCCAGCATGTATGTATAATACGGGTTGCGTTCATCTTTAGCTTTTAACTGTTGATAATAATCAATAGCATTAAAATAGCTCCCCTGCTTGTATAACTGATCTGCCCAACCCAGTTTTTTTTCATCTGTAATACTTCCATAAGGATCATTTCCTTTGTTTCGGTATTTCTGTTCTTTCTTAAGTTGGGCTTGTGAATCATACTGAGCAGTAACGAGTATCGTCGCTAAAATAAGGAACAGCCAATTTTTTCTCATGTGCGTGAGCGTTGTTAAATGGATATAAAAGTATAAATTGGTTTTAAAAAAAAGAAGGGCTTTTAAAAAAACTTTTAGCCCTTCACTATATATTTATGGTTTTTTTAGAAACGCGAGCAAGGTATTGTCCTGTTTTTTGCAAAATTAATAGGAATTGGTGAAATATATTTGATCGCAATTTCAAATCCTCCATTACCATTGCTGGCCGTATTAAGATTAGATATATTGTAATCATACCCTACTCCTATACGCATTCCTTTGAATTCCACACCTGCAGTAATCATTGTTGCATCACCGCTACGGTACCATGCGCCAAGGAATACGCCGGTAGAAAAGTTACTATAGCCAGGTGCACGGCCAATGTCGTAATGAAATTCATTTCCTGCAATAAGTTCACTTGCGCTGGCCTGGCTTTGATATAATACCGCAGGACGGAGGCTTAACCTGTCGCCGGCATACCAGTTAATCCCTATTTCACCGGTATAACGCATATCAAGGCCGGTTTCGCTATTTTGCTTTTTCTCTAATGCGTCATTGGGCTGATTAATATTATTAGCTGCAACGCCTATTGTAAAATTAAATTTATCGCTGGCTTTATGAGAAAAACAAATGCCGGCATTTACAAGATAATAATTTATTGAATTGCCAATGCCGAGGTGATATTCCTGTGATATACCCGGAGTAAAACCTCCGTTTGCAAACTCATCACCAAAATATAATTTAGAAAGGTCTATGCTTTTTTGCGCATATCCTCCCTGAAGCCCCACTGCAAGGTCGCTGCCACGGTCCATTTGTCCAAAGAATTTATGGTACGCTATTGAAACCATACCTGTAAAATTAGATAAGTTCCCATCACCTGCCTGATCTTTATATAACTGTAATCCGCCTGCAAGATAATCTCCGTTACGCTCTATAACCAATGGCATATCTACCGATGCCCCAAATGTTACATAAGGTACGGTAACACTCGCCCACTGATTCCGGTATATAGCTGCAGCACGCACACGTCCGTCAAACATGCCGGTAAAGGCCGGGTTAATGACAAGGGGGGCCATATCAAATTGTGTAAAATGAATATCCTGGGCATACGCACCGGACGCTGTAAGGGCTATGGCGACTGCAATGCTTAAACGAGTTATACTATTTCTCCTGATCATTGTATAATAAATTAT
>JBIOGX010000147.1:0-4247 GCA_044448445.1 Chitinophagales bacterium | reverse complement strand
TATTGCAGACGAGATGTGACTCGATATAGCCCCAATTCCCAATTACTAATTCCAAATTCCAATAAAAAGTATGATCAATCAACAAGCGAATGACCGGTTTGAAAAGGGAAGGGGAGCGCAGTACAACCCTAAGAATAAATTCCTGAAGGGGGAGTATGTGCAGGAATATGCGGAGGGCATAGACGACTGGGAGCAGGAAAAGCGCGATACGGAATACATCATAGACAACAGCAAAACATTAGTGAATACTGTGACGAGCCCTGATGTGGGGATGATGTATTCCGTTAATCCTTACCAGGGCTGCGAGCATGGCTGCATCTACTGCTATGCCCGCAACTCGCATGAATACTGGGGTTACAGCGCAGGAGTGGATTTTGAAAGCCGCATAGTGGTGAAGAAGAATGCGCCCGCCCTGTTGCGCAAATATTTTAATAATAAGAACTGGGTGCCGGCGCCAATATCGCTGAGTGGTAATACGGATTGCTACCAGCCCATAGAGCGCAAAATGCGCATCACAAGAGCGCTGCTGGAAATATGCTTAGAATTTCGCAACCCAGTAGGTATATTAACGAAGAACGCATTGGTGCTGCGTGATATGGATATCATACAGGAGCTGGCGAAGAAGAACTTAGTGAGTGTGGCCACTTCCATTACTTCACTTGATGAAGACCTGCGCAGGCTAATGGAGCCAAGAACCGCTTCTTACCGTTCACGGCTGAAGGTGCTGGAAATACTGTCGAAAGCGGGAGTGCCAACAGGTATTATGAACGCGCCCCTGATACCAGGCCTGAATGATATGCATATACACGATGTACTGAAAGCGGCGAGTGAAGCCGGAGCGATGTGGGCAGGATATACGGTGGTGCGGCTGAACGGAGCCATAGGCGGTATCTTTAAAGACTGGCTGTATAAGACATTTCCCGACCGCGCTGCAAAGGTATGGAACCAGATAAGCGACTGCCATGAAGGCCATGTAAACGACAGCCGCTTTGGAAACCGCATAGTGGGTGATGGGAAGTTTGCAGAACTGATAAAAACACAATTCCGGTTATACTGCAAAAAATTTCACCTCAATGAAACACACATAGAGATGAACACCAAAGACTTCAGGAGGGTTAAGAATGGGCAGTTGCTGCTGTTTTAGAACAATTACAATTATTGCAATTTCATTCATAAATTTGCATAAATAACTGCTATGACATTTGATGACATGGATATAAATAAAATATATACCTACGCTGATTACTTCAAATGGCAATTTGAAGAACGGGTAGAGTTGATAAAGGGACGCATCTTTAAAATGATCCCTGCTCCTAACCGTATTCACCAGACATTATCAAGTAATATTCATGGTCAATTATGGAGTTTCCTGAAAGGGAATAAATGCCAGGTTTTTTCTGCTCCATTTGATGTGCGCCTGCCACGGAGATCAAAAGATGATAAAGACATTATCACTGTGTTGCAGCCTGATATTTGTGTGGTATGTGACCTTTCAAAACTGGATGAAAGAGGGTGTATAGGCGCTCCGGATATTGTTGTGGAAATTCTTTCTCCCGGAAATAACGCAAAAGAGCTTAAAAATAAGTATGAGGTTTATGAGGAATCAGGGGTGAAAGAGTATTGGATAGTATCTCCGCAGGATAATACTTTTATTATTTATAAACTTGTAAATGGCAAGTACAACGCATCGAGGCTAATGACATCCGGGGATATTATAACGTCTTCCGTGCTTGATGGTTTTTCACTTGATCTTACTGAATTGTTTGAGAATTTGAATAATAAATGAGCAGGCAGGACTCAAAAACGATGTATTTTAGTCGAAATATTCATGATGTCCTTTCATCCACAATTAGCTTTTGAACCACGAGCACTGCAAAACGCTTATCAGTCGGAAGCGTTGAAAAAGTTGCTGGAGTATTTGCAGGGACATTCTCCTTTTTACAAAAGGTTGTTTGCAACACATCACATTAATATACACAACATAAAGTCCATAGACGATTTGCGGTTTCTGCCAACCACTTCCAAGAGTGATATGCAGGAGCATGGTTGGGATTTTCTTTGTGTGCCCGATCATCAGATAAAGGAATATACCGCCACATCAGGCACTATGGGAAAACCTGTTACCATTGCCCTTACCGAACATGACCTCCAAAGACTTGCCTATAATGAACATCAATCGTTCCTGTGTGCTGACGGCAAGCCGGGTGATATGTACCAGCTTATGCTTACGCTCGACCGCCAGTTTATGGCAGGGATGGCCTACTACTTGGGTATCCGGCAACTTGGCGCTGCGTTGATACGCACAGGGCCGGGGCTGCCTTCCATGCAGTGGGATACCATACAACGACTGCAACCTAACAGTATAGTAGCGGTTCCGTCATTCATACTGAAACTGACAAAGTGGGCGCAGGAGCATAAAATAGATATGAAAAATACACCATTGCAGAAAGCCATTTGCATAGGAGAAAGCATTAGAGGGGCTGACTTTGAGCTAAATGTATTAGGACAAAAAATACAAAAAGACCTGCCGGTAAAACTGTACAGCACTTATGCGTCAACCGAAATGCAAACTGCTTTCACCGAATGTGGGGCGGGGCAGGGCGGTCACCAGCAGCCGGACCTCATCATATTGGAAATACTCAATGAACATGGCGACCCGCTGCCGGCAGGGGAATATGGCGAAGTAACAATTACTACATTGGGTGTAGAAGGTATGCCATTGCTGCGATACCGTACCGGAGATATTTGCGCGTATTATGATTCGCAGTGCAGTTGCGGGCGGCACTCAGGGAGGCTCAGCCCGGTATTGGGACGCACACAGCAAATGATAAAATATAAAGGCACTACATTATACCCGCCGGCAATTTTCGATATACTCAATAATATTTCATTCATCAAAGATTATGTAGTGGAAGTATTTACCAATGGCCTTGCATTAGACGATATCCGCCTTCACATCAATACTTCTTTACCTGTTGGTGAATGTGAAATAAAGTTGCGCCCATTATTACAGGCAGGGCTTAGGGTGATGCCGCCCCTTCAATTCCATTCTGCTGACTCAATCCGGGAAATGCAATTTCCCGTAACGGGCAGGAAGCAGGTGAAGTTCATTGATAACAGGGAAACCCCCGGCCCCTAAAGGGGAGTGCTATGAGATTAAAACATTTAGCTTTTAAATAGAGATTAAAAACATTATCAAAAAAATCTTGAAACGAACTAAACGCTCAATGATTTTGATCATCGTACCCCCCTTTAGGGGCCGGGGGTAGTAGTTATGGGGTAGTAGTTCCACTATTTTTTTATATTTTCACAGTTCCAAGACAGATATATGCACCAAATAATAGATTTATTAAAGACTTTACTTGCTGACCCTGATAGCCTGATGAAATTTATTACCGAGCATGGCGGACTATATGTGGTTATGTTCATCATTTTTGCAGAAACGGGGTTGTTTGTTGGTTTTTTCCTGCCGGGAGACTCTTTGTTGTTTATTACAGGGATCATTATTGCCAATTCCCCCGCACCTTTTGCCAATGAGTACCTGGACCTTGTGTACTGGATATCCCTGATCAGCCTGTCGGCTATAATTGGAAACCTGTTAGGTTTTTGGTTTGGAAAAGAATCGGGGCATTTATGGTTTGAAAAAAGAGATACCTTGCTTTTTAAGCAGAAGCACCTGCTGCAGGCACATGATTTCTATGAAAGAAAAGGGAATCTCGCAATCATACTCGGCAGGTTCCTGCCCATAGTGCGCACCTTTGCACCGCTTGTTGCCGGGATAGTGAAGATGACCTATAAAAAATTTCTTTCCTACAGTATTATCGGCGCTTTTGCATGGGTATTCAGTATGGTGATGGCGGGTTTTCTTTTAGGCCATAATGCGTTTGTAAAACATAATATAGATAAAATAGTGATCGTGATAATCATAGTTACTACCGCTCCTGTATTATTCAAAATGATTTTTGGCAAAAGAAAAGTCATTCCTGTTGGGGATGACACAGATAAAAAATAAAATGCAGCAAAAGAAAGCAGTTGCAATATTAAGTATCCCGGTAATGGTAGCCGCACTGGGCTATTTTGTGGATATATATGACCTGTTGCTTTTTGGGATGATACGCCATACCAGCCTCCTGAGCATGGGCCTGACCGGGGATGAAGCAGTGAACACCGGGCTTGACATCATGAGCCTGCAGATGTATGGCCTGCTGATAGGCGGGATATGCTGGGGAATAATGGGAGATAAAAAG
>JBIOGX010000146.1:0-4268 GCA_044448445.1 Chitinophagales bacterium | reverse complement strand
CAATCTTACTTTTACATTAAATAAACGCGATCAAAAATGAAAACCAGGAAACTAATTAAACGTTTTTTTATAGCTATCGGAGTGATCATACTCCTTTTCCTCGCAACAGCTATCCTGGTACCCATACTCTTCAAAGATAAGATAATGGCCGTTGTAAAAAAGGAGTTGAATGAACAACTTAACGCCGTCACTGATTTTAAAGATGTGGACCTTTCGTTGTTCCATAACTTTCCTCATCTGTCGGTAAGCATTACTAACCTGAGCATATCGGGGAAAGAGCCTTTTAAAAACGATACCCTTATATCAGCAAAAAGCATAGATATATCGCTTGACCTGATGAAGGCCATAAACGGTACTTATGACATACTCAATATTGGCCTTGTAACACCGCGAATACACGCCATAATTCACGAAGATGGCAAAACAAACTGGGATATTACCAAGCCTGCACCTGCCAATAAGCCGGCTACAGAAAGCAAACCATTTGCCATGAAACTACGCAAGTACTCCATTGAAAATGGATTCATAGAGTATAATGATGAACAAGGCAAGATGCATGTAGTGATTGAAAACTTAAACCATAGCGGTTCCGGCGATTTCACCAGTGACGTTTTTACACTCGCAACCAAAACGACTATTGATGCGTTCACTTTTATTGACGGCAATATTTCTTATCTGAATAAAGTAAAAACAGTGATAGACCTGGATTTGCAGGTGGACAATAAAGCGAACAAATACACCTTTAATACTGAAAAGATACAACTGAACGGATTACGCCTCTCCACAAAAGGCTTTGTGCAAATGCCCGATACCAACAATACCGTAATGGATGTGCAGTTCAATACTCCTTCCAACGACTTCAAAGACATACTGTCGTTAGTGCCGGGTATTTACCAAAGCAACTTTAAGGACATTAAAACAACAGGAAAAGCTACACTTGGCGGCTTTGTAAAGGGTACTTACAGCAAGAAAACAATGCCCGCCTATCATTTGAACCTCACGATACAGGATGGTTCTTTCCAGTACCCTGACCTGCCGCAGAAGGTATCAAACATCCAGGTGAAATTAGACGTGAACAATCCTGATGGAATAACTGACCATACCGTAGTGAACCTTGAAAAAGGCCACATAGACTTAGGCTCTGAACCATTTGACTTCAGGCTATTGCTAAAAACCCCCGTATCCAATCAATGGATAGATGCCGGGGCTAAAGGACGTATTGACCTGTCGCAAATGCAGAAATTCATGAAAATGGAATCCAGCACCAAATTGTCAGGAGTTATCACTGCTGATGTATCCGTGAAAGGCTCTATCGCTGATGCTAAAAAACAACAGTTCGACAAATTAGACGCCTCAGGTACAATAGGCATAGCCAACCTCACTTATGCTTCAAAAGATTATCCTGATGGCGTGAATATATATAATCTGTTGCTCACCTTCAACCCAAAGAATGTGACGGTATCCGGCCTGAAAGGGCAGTACCTGCATACCGTATTTGCCGGTGATGGCAGTATTGATAATCTATTGGGCTATTACCTGCATAATGAATCATTAAGCGCATCATTCCATTTCTCTGCTGACCAGATAGACGTAAATAAATGGATGGGCACTTCTTCAACGCCTACAACCACCGCCACACAACCTTCAACAACACCTTTCCTTGTGCCCGCAAATCTTGACGTAACCCTGACTGCGCAGGTAGGTTCTATAAAATATGATAACCTTACACTGACCGGAGTACAGGGCGGGATGATGATACGCAACCAAATAGTAAACCTTCAAAATGTAACCGGCAAAGGGCTTGACGGCGCTTTAAAAATAGATGGCTACTACGCTACCAAAACCGACAAAAAGAACCCGGATATACAGTTTGACTATAACGTACAAAGTGTAGATGTACAAAAAACATTTACAACCTTTAATACGGTACAGAAGATAATGCCCTCAGCTAAGTATATCTCCGGTAAAGTCACTTCCAACCTAAGTATGAGCGGCAAACTCGGACCTGATATGATGCCGGTAATGAACTCGCTCAGCGGCAAGGGCGACTTATTACTCATTAATGGCGTACTCAGCAATTTCCCGGTAACAGACCAGCTTGCCGACAAGCTGCACCTGGCGCAATTCAAAACCATAAACCTTAAGGATATGAAAGTGTTCTTCACCTTTGAAAATGGCCGCGTAACGGTGCAGCCTTACAAAATGAAAATAGGTGATATTGATGCCGAAATAGCGGGTAGCCATGGCTTTGACCAAACGATAAAGTATGGGGTGAACCTGGTAATTCCACGCTCCATGATGGGCGCGGCAGGTAATGATATGGTGAATAACCTCGTAAATCAGGCCGCCGGTAAAGGCGTTCCTGTTAAAGTTGGTGACAAAGTAAATCTTACGGTAAATATAACAGGGACTATGACCAGCCCCAAAATTGAAACCAACCTTAAAAATGTTGCAGGCGATGCTGTTAGTAATATCAAAGAGGACATTAAAAAAGAAGCAGATAAAAAAATAGACAGTGTAAAGAATGTAGTGAAAGACACGGTGAAAGCCATTAAAACACAGGTAGTGAGCCAGGCTAAAGACGAACTGAAAAAACAAATACTTGGCGGCGGCGATACCTCCAAAAAGAAGGGCGATGTAATTAAGGACGCGGGAGACAATGTAAAAAAAGGATTAAACGACCTGTTTCATAAAAAGAAATAAGTCTTTAACATACAATCAACAAGCCTTATGAAGAGATACCCATGTTCGCTGGATAAGTTCGCTACATACACCCCATGGTTTATCATTGGGTTGACCATATATATAGTCACAGCCCGATTACGTAGCCACCATTCAATTGATACGGGCATTGTCCCGCTACCCGTCATTATTGTTGCAATACTCCTACCGACGTTAGTCATCGCTATGTACCTGCTGAAGACAATTGCTGTCATTGTTGACGAAAACGCAATCACAATAGAACGAAAAATTCGGCCGGTAGTGATCAATTTCTCTGATATACGCTCTGTAAAAAGAGTTGAAAATATGAGATATACGATCAGAACATTCGGGAATGGCGGCGTATTCGGATATACAGGCTTGTACTATAAGAAAGGAATTGGCAGTATGCGATGGTACTGCACTCAAAGAAAGAACTACATACTGATAGAAAAAACGAACAATAAGAAGATCGTTATCACTCCTGATGACCCGGATAGCCTTATGAAGGATATAGAGGCAGGCAATCCTTTACTGGTAGCAGAAATATTTAGTGCAAGCTAAAATGCGGATTATGAATCAGCCCAAACGCATTACCCCATGGGTCCAGTACAGTTGCCACGGTAATACCGCCACCAACATCCGCAGGTTCTTCAAAGGGGGTTGCGCCATGCTTCAATAACTGATTGTAAGCTACCTTTACATCAGGCACACCCCAGTACGCAGTGACATTTGTAGTTTTCACTTCATCAGAAATAGCTGCGGGCTGCAGCCCAAGTTCATAGCCTGATACATTGAACCCCACATAAAATGGTTCATCAAAATATGGCGGAAAACCAAGAATCTCAGCATACCATTCTTTAGCAAGTATAATATCATCTACCTTGTAAATTGCAGTCCTAAGACCAAGAAAATTTAATGGCATATTTGTTCAATTAAATCTAATCTAATCAATATTACTTTATCTCCACACGTTCCCCATAGTATTTTGCTTGTGTATTTAAAACCAGGTCAAGAACCATTTTTACCCGTGCCAGTTTTTCCCGGAAAACAAAGCCAATGAATATATTGCCCTCAGTTGCATTAAATGCAATGGCAGTGACGTGTTTATGATTGGCTATAAACAATGCCCTCTGATTATGAAATTCCTGTGAAATGATCGTGATATGGTCTTCACCGAAAATATCCCTGCAGCGAAGTATGCTATCGAGGGTACGAAACCCGGCATTATCCACATAAATCCTGTTGGCAGGAACGCCCTGGGCAATCAGGTCGGATTTCATTAAGCCTGGTTCATTATAATAGGTTGCACTATCGCCGCTCACAATAATAAAATCTATCTTCCCGGCCATATACAACGCCACAGTTGCGTCTATGCGGTTTTGGTAATATGGATTTATGATATGTTTTGCTTTATCCTTAAACTTTGCCGTACCCAACAACAAACCAACCTTATTTTTAGGAATCTGGTTTACATCAGTATATAATTGTTTCTCTGTTGACTTGTTGACTATATAATTTTTAGTTGTCACGTTTTTTTGCCTGTTATTATGCTATTAAAGTATAAT
>JBIOGX010000145.1:0-4304 GCA_044448445.1 Chitinophagales bacterium | reverse complement strand
CTATTATATAAGCGTATGGCATAGTTTTTAATTGATTACCCATAAGGTAACTATTAGCTATGGAACAGGCATTATCACGACCATCCACTTCTTTATTTGAGGAAATTGGTAATCAGGTTGCATTTATGGGTGGGTTTTTCAGAAATATCTTCAGATCAGACTTTGAATGGAATGAATTGATACGCCAGTGCTATATAATAGGATATAAATCAATTTCTCTTATAGCTATAACCGGTTTTATCCTTGGTTTTGTAATGACATTGCAATCCATGCCTACAATGAAAGAATTCGGGGCTGTGAGCTATATTCCAAGTATGGTGGCTGTTTCTATCATCCGCGAAATAGGGCCGGTTATCATCGCTCTTACCTGTGCAGGCAAGATAGCTTCAAGCATAGGCGCAGAATTAGGGAGTATGAAAGTGTCGGAACAAATAGATTCTATGGAGGTATCCGGCGCAAATCCTATTCAATACCTCGTGGTAACGCGGATACTCGCATGTACTATAATGGTGCCATTACTTACACTAATGGCAGATACCCTGGCTCTTGGGGGAGGATTTTTCGGATCAAATATCGAGGGGCATATAAGCGCAATATTATACTTTCATAAAGCATTCTCATCGCTTGCATTCTCCGACCTGATCCCTTCATTTATCAAAACTATTTTTTTTGGTTTTGCTATAGGTTTTGTAGGCTGTTATAAAGGTTACAATTCCGGTAGCGGAACGGAAGGCGTTGGTGTTGCCGCAAATTCAGCAGTGGTGAATGCCTCATTATGGATTATTCTTTTGGATGGTATAGCTGTACAACTAACCAGCGTTTTTGCATACAATTAATTGAAAATGGAAATACAGGTAGAAAAAAAACAAATCGAAGAATGCAGTACCTCAACGGCTGATGGGGAGAGCATTATTCATATTGAACATCTCAGGAAATCATTTGGCAACAAAGAGGTTCTGAAAGATATAAATCTGGACCTGAAGAAAGGCGAAAATATAGTTGTGCTTGGCAGATCGGGACAAGGGAAATCAGTTGCTGTAAAATGTGTAGTAGGCCTCCTGCAACAGGATGGTGGCAAATGCTGCGTATTCGGACAGGAAGTCAAAGACTTATCAGAAACCGAACTTAAAGTGATGCGTGTAAAAATTGGTTTCTTATTTCAAAGCGGTGCATTGTATGATTCTATGACCGTTGGTGAAAATCTTTCATTCCCGCTGACAAGGGTGCTGAAAATGCGCGATAAAAATAAAATAGATCAATTGGTAGAAGAAATGCTTGATAATGTAGGATTGAAGGAGGCAATAAATAAAATGCCTGCTGATCTTTCGGGTGGTATGCGCAAACGCATAGGCCTGGCACGGACACTTATCCTGAAGCCGCAGATCATGCTTTATGACGAGCCCACTACCGGCCTCGACCCTATAACTTCAGAAGAGATAAGCGAACTGATACTGAACATGCAAAAGAAGTACAAAATATCATCCATAATAATAACGCATGACATGGCCTGCGCCAAAATAACGGCGGACCGTATCATGGTAATGAATGATGGCGTATTTGTGGAGCAGGGCAGTTATGATGAGCTTAAGCATTCAGATAATAAATTAGTACATTCTTTTTTTAAATAAATATTCGCCCCGATAAGTATCCGGGGGACCAAAAATAAATCAGATGAAAACAACACCTTCACAAAAAGTCAGGATCGGGATATTCACCCTGGTGGGGATCGGATTATTAGTTACAGGCATATTCATTATCGGCAATAAGAAAAATATGTTTGGCGATACTTTCAGCATATATGGAAAATACAAAAACGTGGGAGGGTTACAGATAGGGAACAACATAAGATTTGCTGGTATTAATGTAGGGACCGTTGAAGACATCACCATAGAAAATGACTCAACAGTAAGGGTGGACATGCGGCTGCAATCGAAAGTTCGCCCATTTCTGAAAAAAGATGCTGTAGCTTCTATTGGCTCAGAAGGATTAATGGGTGATAAACTGATCACTATTGCTCCCGGCGCCAATGGAACAGCTTTGCTGGGTAAAGGCGGGCAAATAATGACGATAGACCCCACCGGCTTTGACAAGATCGTTAACAAGTTCGCCCGTGTAGCTGAAAACGCAGAAATAATCACTAATTCACTTGCCAGTATCACCAGCCAAATCAGTGCAGGTAAGGGCAGCATCGGCAAACTGATCTATACCGATTCATTGGAACAAGGATTAGTAAGTACTGTAAACGCCGCCCATGAAACAATGAAATCAGTGAAAAAAGGAACAGAAGGGTTTGGTGAGAACATGACGGCGATGAAACATAATTTCCTGTTTAAAGGCTATTATAAACACAAGGCGAAAAATGAGCAGAAAAAACAAAAGAAAGAAGAGCGGGAACAAAGAAAGCAGGATAAAAGAGAGGCAAAGGATCAGCAAAACTCAGATACAACAAAACATAAATAATGGCTAATGGACATCTAAAACAGCAGCTTATACACATCTTCGACCTTATTCACCGTCTTTATCTGGATCTTATAATTGTTCTTATCCAGGCCTTTGGCATTCGCTTTGGGAATAAAGATCACATCCATGCCGAGCTTATCGGCTTCCGCTATTCGCTGGTCAATACGGTTTACTGCACGTATCTCACCGCTGAGGCCTATTTCCCCTACAAGGCATATATTAGAAGGCAGGGACTTGTCTTCATAAGAGGAAAGCAGGGCGCAAACAAGCGCCAGCTCTATGGATGGGTCTTCAATTTTTAATCCACCGGCAATATTTACAAATACATCCTTCGCGCCAAAATGGAAGCCTCCCCTTTTTTCAAGAACAGCAAGCAGCAGTTGCAGCCTACGCAGGTCGAGGCCGCTGACTGTACGTTGAGGGGTGCCATATACTGCCTGGGTCACGAGCGCCTGTACTTCTATCATTAGCGGGCGCGATGCTTCCATGGTTGCAGCAATGGCTATACCACTGAGCGGCTCATCATGTTGTGATAATAAGATTTCAGACGGATTAGTCACCGGGCGCATACCCTGTGTTACCATCTCATATATCCCCAATTCCGATGTGGAACCAAAACGGTTTTTGAGTGTACGCAGTATCCGGTAGGCGTAATGACGGTCGCCCTCAAACTGGAGGACAGTATCCACCATGTGCTCTAATACCTTCGGGCCGGCTATAGCCCCATCCTTGGTAATATGCCCTATAATGCAGACAGGAATATTAGTAGCTTTTGCAAACCGTTGTAACTCAGCAGCGCACTCACGCACCTGTGACACACTTCCTGCAGCAGACTCCACATAGGGCGACTCCAGTGTTTGTATAGAATCAATGATGAGTAATTGCGGGCGCACCTTTTTTACTTCCTGGAAAAGGGTATTGGTATCGGTAGCAGTGAGCAGGTATAGATTATTATTTTTTATGCCTATACGATCGGCGCGTAATTTTATCTGCTGTGCACTTTCCTCTCCTGATACATAAAGGGTAGTGATGTCTTTCCACTGCAAAGCACACTGCAGGAATAATGTACTCTTGCCTATGCCGGGGTCGCCAGCTATCAATACTACCGAGCCAGGCACTAACCCTCCGCCAAGTACACGGTTCAGTTCACTATCCGGCGCCTTCATCCTCATCTGCTCCCCCTGCACCACCTCATCCAGCTTGTGGGCCAGTCTTTGTTCTTTGTTGCTATCCTCCCAGCTTACTACCTCTGGTTTTGATTTATCATCCCGCTGCACTACTTCTTCCACAAAAGAATTCCACGCTCCGCAAGAAGGGCATTTACCCGTCCATTTAGGAGTTTCATATCCGCACTGCTGGCAGAAGAAAGCGCTTTTAATTTTTGCCATAAACCCCAACCCTAAAGGGAGTTACCTTTTACTTTGTAATGAAAAAACTTTAAGAGAGGTAAAGGTAAGAAACCCCTTCCGATAGATACCGGAATAAAAGGGAGTTATACCAAGTACGAGAAACTTTTTTGAAAACAATTTGCATTAAATTGCAAGAGCACGTTTCAAGAGAAAGCCCCTTAGGGATTTGGGAGTGGGTGTTATAGTAAAAAGAAAAAGAGCCACTGGAAGAATCCGGCAGCTCTTACTTACTAACCCATTAAATTCACAACTTAGTACAAATGTAGTGTTAGCGGGCGTAGGAAAAAAATGGAATTATAAGGGCAGTCAATCACTTTTATAGATATAATGTCAATTAATATTCAATTGATCATGTGTATTGAAAATCAATGAAATTTGATGGGTAATATAAAAAATATGAGCATGTTTTATCAAAAACATCGGACTATTTAAGTT
>JBIOGX010000144.1:0-4345 GCA_044448445.1 Chitinophagales bacterium | reverse complement strand
TCCATGCCCCGGGGGCAAAGCTTTTATCACTTACAGAGTCGGTAAGTTGCTGTAAGTAAGTAAGCGCCTGTGCATATTTATCTGTTTCGAGGTAAGTAATAGCCAATTCATACCGGGCATGGTTTGCATAAGCCGATGGCGGTATGCTTCTAATTATTGATAACAATAACGCTATTTTATCATTATTCTTTCCGAGCAACCCAAGCAATATACATTTCTGATAGCGGGCGTAATCAGCATTCGCATCATCCGAAGCTATTATCTTATCATAAAGCACAACAGCATGTGCATAATTTCTTTGCATGAATACAGCATCCGCTTCCTTGAGCGCTGCAACCGTGCCTGAATAAACATCCTTGCCTTTTGCCTGCTGAGCATGATTAAAATATAATTGCGCCGCGGTATAGTTTTGAGTTTCCATAGCAGCGTAGCCCATATTCAGATAAGCATGCTGTACGGTAGCCAGTGGGCTAATATCTCCTATATCTTCCTTGTTGCCAATTCTGCTTATGAAGTTTTGTGAAAATACGATCACGTCATTATAATGATGTAAATGGTATGCCAGCTCCCCTTTCCAGAACCATGCGGCGTTCTCATAATCTTCATTTTCGGGATGTTCCAACGAACGCGTAAAATAGTCATAAGCGCTGTTCATATCACCCTTCCTGAATTGTTGTACAGCGAAACCGAAAGTGGCTTTCTGATAGATCTGCCGGTAACCCTCATCCTTCCTGCTCACCACGTCTAAATATTTCAGCGCGTCTTTATAATTATTGGTCTTTACCAGCAGGCCGGATAGGAGCGTATTAGCCTCGTCTTTGTATTGAGTAGCCGGAAAAGTTGTGATTAATGTATTCAGTTGCCTGAGCGCATCGTCATCATAGCCGGTTTCATAGCTTATCCTGGCATATAATATCATAGATGCCTCCTGCTGGCCCTGGTTGTAGGTCATATCCGCGCTGATACCAAAAGCATTACGCGCGCTTTGTTTATCTGATGTTTTCAGGTAACAATCACCTAAAAGATACATGGATGTCTGCCCGAGAGAGTCGTTTGCATTGCTGAGTAATTTAAATTTTTCTATTGCGCTCAGCCAGTCATTGGTTCGGTAGTCGCAATAGGCCATTTTATAGAGGTCTTCCTTTCGTATTTTATCTTTATGATCATAATAATATTGAAAATAGGGCTTTGCATCGCTATACCGCTGGTTCTCAAATAAGCATTGTGCTGCAAGCAGGTGCAGGTCATTGTCGTAATAAGACTTATCCCTGCGTTTAATGAGCGAATCAGCAAGTTTAAAGGCGCCTTCCCTATTGCCCATGAAGTAATATATCTCGGCTATGTAGTAAGGAACTATATTACGATATTCCTTAGCATCCCTGATCCTGTTAAAACTTTGCAACGCCTCTTTATATTTATTCTCATTGTAAGCAAGCAACCCGTAATAATAATTACCTGCCATATAGTATTTACCTTCTTTCAGTTCTTTTATTGCAACTAAAAGCGGTTCGGCTTTGCTGAATTTTTTATCATTGAAATAGCAATAAGCCATTTCAAATTTTTCATCAACTATCTCGGCATTATTTAAGTTATTTACACCTGCAGTTTCATACAGGGATATAGCCTTTGCCAGTTGGTTGTGTTTGAAATAATATTGAGCGAGTGTAAAGGCTATTCGTTGATAATAAACCGGGTTTGAAGTGGCCTTCATCATGGCTGCCGCAGCATCTGTACAGCCTGGTTCATTTGTTTTAAGGCCTGACAGGGTAAGATAATATTTAGCTTTGTCTATATCAGTTGCCTTTTCAGCGTAAACTTTGTGAGCTGACGCAGCCAGATATTGCTTTGCAGATTGAGCGGCAAGTGCGTAATGAGCCTGCTGGTATTGTTCTTCTATCAGCGCCAGGTACCTGTCGCCCGGTATATCGTAAGTTAATACCTGCGACCAGGACATGCCTGCCAATAGCATAATTACCGCTGTAAAAGCTATACGCAATGCAGGCCATTTTTGTTTTTTCAGCGCCATTCAGCACAACATTAAAAATTCCATGTGATATTTAAACTTGGGAAAAGAGGTAATTGGTATATGATGACATTTGTAACGCGGTTAACATAAAATACATTGTTGCGGTCATACAAATTAGTAATCGCAAATGTAGCGTCAAGGCTTGATTTTTTACTTAGCTTAAATCTTTTCTTAACGGAAATATCAAGGCGGTGATACCAGGACAAGCGGCCACCATTTATCTGGTTAGCATAGATCACACCCAAAGAACCGTTTTGTTGCAGGATATTTGTATTAGGAGTGGGTACAGCGAGGTTTTCATAAAATCCCTGTGTTTGCGTAAAGGGAAATGGTGAATGAATATTATACCTGGCAGATACATCCCAATCCTTCTTTTTACCGGCAGTGTACGATACAACTACATTAGAATTGAATCTTGTATCAAAAGGTGTGGGATAAGTCTGTATCTTTCCTTTTGAATCAATGCTGGTGTAATTAACATTCTGATAGCCGGCAGCGCCCCACAGGTAAATCCG
Source organism: Chitinophagales bacterium (assembly GCA_044448445.1). Taxonomy (GTDB): domain Bacteria; phylum Bacteroidota; class Bacteroidia; order Chitinophagales; family Chitinophagaceae; genus Nemorincola. The sequence continues at coordinate 1,804 of JBIOGX010000144.1, read as the reverse complement.
GCCATAGCTATATTTTGCAGAAATATCTACACCATTTGCCAGCCCGGAAGCGGCTATAAAATCCGGGTCTTGTACAAAAAGTTTGTTCCGGTTCAATTCGTCAACCTGTCCGAAATATTTTACCCAGGGTTCTAAGTTGAACTCAACTTTTTGAACATCCACTTCAATACCACCTACTAAATGGTAGGCGGTTTGCAGGTTAGATTTAACGATATTGCCATGAGGGTCGGTGATCTGTTGGTCAGGGCTGAGCAGGAAGCCGGTAAACAGGTTCACGATGTCCTGGTCTGATTTAGTACCAATGATATTCTGTGAATATATACCCGCAGCGCCCTTTAACCGAACATTATCAGTTATGTTGTACTTCATGCCGATCCTGGGCTCAGGAGAAAGCTTGTTAAGCTCTGAATAATATTGAAAACGAATGCTGGGTTCAAGAATAAACCGGCTGTTGAAATTTTGACGGAATAAAAAATACAGCGCAGCCATTGTGCTCTGGCGTTCTTCGGTAGTACCAATGCCTGCGCCATTGTAATAACTAAGTGATGTATGTGTGCCGCTCACCTCCACGCCATATTTAAGTTGGCTGTAGTTTGGCAGGAAATAAGTAAAATTGATTGCAGCCTCAAAACCATTAATCTGGCTTGTGCCCGGCAGCGTATCAACTACGTTACTGTGCTGCTCCCCGTTGACGCTGATATTATAATTTGAATAAGCGAATTTGCCATCAATTAACGATGAGGAGTTGCCCGGAGATACCACAAATGTAGCGCCAGCTCCTGTAGCTTGCCAACGATAATCAGCAATAACAGGATTGAAAGAATTTTCCGAGTCATTTAATAATTTAGCCTCGTCATTAAAATTAAAGCCAAATACATTTAGCTTGCTTCCATTGTCACCGCTGAAAGTGAGTTTACCATATATATCTGTAAACTTATACGGGAGTCCTCTCTCGAAAACACTACCTAAGCTACTGTATAAAGATTTTGAGGTCTGATCGAGATAACTGCTCTTAGCAGTAAGAAGATACGTTGCCCCTGCGCCGGAATGTTTTTTAGATTGAAATATCGGCCCATCTAATAAAAAACGCGACATAATAGGCGATACGGAAACAATACCTTCAGTCTCATTCTTATTACCGTCCTTATAATGTACATCCACTATTGCCGATGTGCGGTTGCCGTACTGGGCGCTAAATCCCGCCGTATAAACATCCACATTGCGTATAGCTTCTGTTTCAAATACAGAAAAAAGGCCTATAGAGTGAAAGGGGCTGTAAATAGTAACCCCATCAAGATAAATACCTGTTTGTACCGGAGATCCGCCACGTATATATAATTGTCCTCCCTGGTCGCCGGTAAATACGACGCCGGGGATCACCTGCAAATATTGAGCAACATCAGGTTCACCACCGGAACTGGGCAGTAATTTCAGGTCTCGCGGCGTAATATTAGTAACACCGGTGTTGATATGGGTTGTTTTTTCAGTCTTTCTGCCTGACACCTCGATCTCTTTCAGCCCTACTTCCCTTTGAGCTAAAAGAATTTTTTTACTAACAATAGCATCCGGCAGCAGGTTTACGCTAATGACACTGGAATCATAGCCTAATGCCGTTGTCATTAAAGTATAGCTGCCGGAAGGAAGGGAAAGAGAAAAATATCCATTAACATCGGTCTGTACTCCGGTTTTGGCATTTACCACAGAGACATTGGTATAGATCAGCGGTTCTCCGCTTTTCTTATCATACACAAACCCTTTAATAATACCATTATGATTTTGCGCGGTACCGGCAAATGAAAATAAC
>JBIOGX010000143.1:0-4362 GCA_044448445.1 Chitinophagales bacterium | reverse complement strand
GAGCCTTTCTGAAGTTTTTTCATCCATTAATGTACCTAAGCATGGGAGTTTTTGGAAAAAATTATTTGCATTTGCCGGCCCTGGTTTAATGATAGCCGTAGGATATATGGACCCAGGCAACTGGGCAACTGATATAGCAGGGGGGGCGCAATTTGGCTATACTTTATTATCGGTTATTCTTATTTCCAATTTATTTGCGATCATACTCCAGTACCTTGCCTTAAAACTTGGAATAGTTTTAGAAAGAGACCTTGCCCAGGCCTGCCATGACCACTACAGCCCGGCGGTAAGTTTTAGCTTATGGGTCTTGTGCGAGGTAGCCATTGCCGCATGTGATCTTGCAGAAGTAATTGGCTCTGCACTGGCTTTAAATTTGCTGTTTCATATACCGCTTACATGGGGAGTGCTCATTACAGCCTGTGATGTTTTAATCATTCTTTTTTTCCAGTATAAAGGATTCCGGTTTATTGAAAGTGTAGTTGCCGCACTTATTTTTGTGATACTGGGTTGTTTTGGATATGAAATAATAGCTTCGCATCCCGATTTTTTCCCTATGGTCAGCGGGCTTATTCCCCAAAAGGAAATCGTTACCAACCCCTCCATGCTCTATATTGCCATCGGGATACTTGGCGCAACGGTTATGCCGCATAATCTTTACCTGCATTCAGGTATAGTGCAGACACGTAATTATGACCGCGATGAGGCAGGGAAAAAAATGGCCATTAAATATGCTTCCATAGACAGCACTGTATCTTTGTTATTCGCTTTTTTCATCAATGCCGCTATCCTTATTGTTGCAGGCGCCACATTTCATTCATCAGGCCATAAAGAGGTAGCTGATATTACAGTTGCGTATAAATTGCTTAATCCCCTGCTGGGGGCATCTGTTGCCAGTACCGTATTCGCCATAGCCTTATTAGCATCAGGGCAAAATTCCACTTTAACAGGAACATTGGCCGGGCAGGTTGTAATGGAAGGCTTTTTGAATATCCGGTTAAAACCCTGGCTGCGCAGATTGATAACAAGGGCCATTGCCATAATTCCGGCATTTATTGTAACCTTTATATACGGCGAAAACGGCATAGCCAGTTTGTTAATACTCAGCCAGGTAATATTATCAATGCAATTGAGCTTTGCCGTTATCCCGCTTATTCTTTTTACTAACGACCGCAATAAGATGGGGAGTTTTGCCAATGGCTTACCGTTAAAAATCATCATTTGGATTGTGGCGGGTATAATACTATTGCTTAACCTGTGCCTGCTCTACAATACTTTATTTTCCAAATAACTTTTAACCGCAAAGACCCATCGGCGCAAATGTTCACAATATCCGGATGTCGATTCCTATATGAGTTATTGAAACATTGAGTCTTGTCCGCCAACAGGCAGGCATTGAGTAATTGAGCTATTGAGATTCCTTACTATCTTTACTCCCTTACACATGAATACAACAAAAATAGTATGCACTGTCACCAATGACCTGAACTACGACCAGCGCATGATACGGATATGCACTACACTGGCAGAGGCAGGCTATGATGTAACCTTAGTGGGGTGGAAAAGAAAGAACAGCAAGCCATTGATACAAAGGCCATTTAAACAAGTGCGCCTCCCCATCATCGCAGAGCAGGGCAAGATAATGTATGCTCAATACTGGATCTGTTTATTTTTCTTTCTGCTGTTCAGGAAAGCCGACATTTTCTGTGCTATAGATTTAGATACGATCTTGCCTGTCTTTTACGCCTCCCGGTTACGCAGAAAACAAAGAGTATATGACGCACACGAGATATTCACAGACCTCAAAGAAGTGATCTCCCGCCCCTCAGTGCATAAAATGTGGACATGGATAGCCAATCATACCATAGCACATTTCCCGGTTGGTTACACTATCGGGGAATGTTATGCGGAGGAATTTAAAAAAAGGTATGGGGTGAATTATGGCATAGTACGAAACGCAACTATTTTGAAGCCGGTGCATATACCTGAAAAAAAAGAGCGGTTCATACTCTACCAGGGAGCGGTAAATGTTGGCAGGTGCTTTGAACAATTAATACCTGCCATGCAACAGGTGAACGCGCAACTGGTAATATGCGGAGCAGGTAATTTTTATGAACAGGCGCAGGCATTGGCTAAGCAATACAAGCTGGAGAATAAAGTGATATTTAAAGGTTATGTGCCTCCTGCAGCGCTTAGTGAATATACCATACAGGCATGGGTGGGTATCACCCTGTTTGAGGATACCAGTCTGAGTAACCGTCTGTCGCTGGCTAACCGTTTCTTCGATTATATGCACTATGGTGTGCCACAGCTATGTATCAGATACCCGGAATATGAACGAATAAATGCGCAATACGAGGTTGCCTGCCTGCTGGCAGACCCCACACCCGAAAAAATAGCTGAGGCATTGAATAAACTCCTTAGCGACGATAACTATTACAACAGGCTGCAGCAGAACTGCCTGCAGGCACGTGAAAGATATTGCTGGCAGGAGGAAGAAAAAACATTGCTAAAAATATATCGGAATCTTGCAAACCAATAAGCTCCATATTGTTTCATTTGACGTCCCCTACCCTCCTGACTATGGAGGAATCATAGACGTGTATTATAAAATTAAAAGTCTTTATGAAGCCGGTTGCGAAATTTACCTGCATTGTTTTGAGTATGGCAGGGATCATGCGGCTGAATTGGAAAAATATTGCAAAGAGGTACATTATTATAAGCGAATCACAGGTATCGGTGGCGTCTCTTTATCGCTGCCGTATATAGTATATTCCCGCAGGAATAATGGCCTGCTGAAAAGATTACAAGAGATGGATGCGCCAATATTATTTGAAGGAATACACACTACTTATTATTTGTCACACCCATCTTTAAGAGATCGCATTAAAGGAATACGAACGCACAATATAGAGCATGAATATTATCTGAAAATGGCTGAGCGGGAACCGGATTTCATGAAGAAAACATACTATAAAACCGAAGCTGCATTGCTGAAAAAATATGAAGCGTCACTCCATAACGCCAATGCCTTCTTTGCTTTATCATTAACCGATAGTGAACATTTTAGAAAACTGTACCCGGGTATCAAAAACTGCTTTGTTCCTCCTTTTCATCCATATAACGCAGTAAACAGCAAGCCCGGTACAGGGGCTTACTGCCTCTATCATGGTAATCTGTCTCACCCTGAAAACAGGGAAGCTGTTTTCTTTTTATTAAATGAAATAATACCAAACATTGAGGCGCAATTTACTATCGCCGGTAAAAACCCCGCAGAAGACCTGGTATCTGAATGTAATCGTTTACCAAACTGTAGCATTATATCCAATCCTGGTAAGGCAACAATGGATGGCCTGGTAGAAAATGCACAGATACACGTACTACCTACCTTCCGGCAAACAGGTATGAAGTTGAAATTATTGAGTGCATTATATGGCGGCAGGCATGTGCTTGTTAATGAAGCGATGCTATCCGGAACCGGGCTTAATGCGTTATGCAATATTGCCGATAGCAAAGAAAAGTTTGTCAGTAAAATAAATGAACTGATGCAACTACCATTCACTGAACAGGATAAAATAACAAGAACAGAACAATTATATCCCTACAATAAAGCAAACAATGCGAATATCCTGCTCAAGGCAATGGAAATTATACCATAAACATAGTCATCACGGCATATTAAATTATACTCCTGCTGCGCTTATCTCTTTTACCAGTCCATGCTCTATACGCACTACGCGCGCAGGGTACTTCTGGATAATGGAATAATCATGTGTAGCCATGATAAATGCAGTCTGGTAGTCGCGGCAGATATTAAAAAGTAACTGCATGATCTCATCTGTTGTATCAGGATCAAGGTTACCGGTAGGCTCATCAGCAAGTATCAATTTTGGATTATTAAGCAATGCGCGGGCAATATCCACACGCTGTTGCTCTCCTCCCGACATCTCGTAAGTCATTTTTGTACCCTTATTTTTTAATCCTACTTTGGAAAGTACGTTTTCTATTTTCTCTTTCATCAACGCTTTATCCTTCCAACCGGTTGCGCTCAGTACGAACTCGAGATTATGATAAACATCGCGGTCAGTAAGCAACCTGAAATCCTGGAAAACAATACCGAGGTTGCGTCTTAATAAAGGTATCTTTTGCCAGGTGAGTTCTTTGAGGTCAAAGCCGGCAACATTTCCTTCCCCTTCTTTCAGATACAGCTCGCCATAAAGAGTTTTCAGCAAGCTGGATTTTCCACTGCCTGTCTTACCAATCATATAAATAAATTCACCTTTATCCACATCAAGGTTCACATTATTAAGCACTAAGCTATTACCCTGGTATATATTTGCCTGCTTAAGTGATACTATATTATTT
>JBIOGX010000142.1:0-4551 GCA_044448445.1 Chitinophagales bacterium | reverse complement strand
TATTGCTCCAGGTCTATTTTTTCTTCGTCGGTCATTACTTTGTGGGCGTTTATTTTTTGTTCCATCACGCGCAGCCTGTCGCGTACCATAATGATCTTGTGGAAAAAGGTCTCAATGGGCACTTCCTTTGATTGTAAGGTAGGGTCACCGGGCTTCAGTATCATAGTGCCGCGTTTCCATCGTGGAGCGATAGGTACCATTTGGGTATCGTGCAAGCGCTGGTCGAGGATATTACTTAATGCCTGTTCTATATCGGCTATGGTTATTGCATCGCTGCCGGGGGATCCTTCCACGCCTTCTATTAATTTAAGGTCAGCATAGTCTTTGCTTATGCTTTTAGTTCCCTGCTGCGACTTGAACCAGATTATATAAAATTCGGAAGCCGTATCAACGATCACTCCTTTACCAAAACTTTGATGGTCAACCCTGGAACCTATGCCATATTGTGTGCTCATAAAAAAATTATTGAGGAGTCGAAAATACTGAAAAACGATAAAAGACGAAGTGTATTAATAAATATTGAGCTAAATGTTTTAGGAATTCTTTTATTTTTACCTAATGGCTAAGAAAAAGAAATCAGGTTTCAGAAGATTCTTAAGATTCGTCTTCAGGTGTATCCTTATCCTGTTTCTGTCGTCTTTGCTGTATGTTGTGGTACTTAAATGGGTGATGCCGCCTGTTACCATTACGCAGTTAGGCGGTTTATTTGGCGGCTATGGCCTGAAAAGAGATTATGTAAGCTGGAACAATATACCCAGGAGCGTGAAGTTGGCAGCAATAGCCAGCGAGGACCAGTTGTTCCCGGAGCATGGCGGTTTTGACTGGAAGGCGATAGACAAAAGCATAAATGGCCCGCATAAAAAGAAACGTATTGCCGGAGGCGGAGCAAGCACCATAAGCCAGCAGACAGCGAAGAATGTTTTCCTGTGGCAGGGCAGCGGGGTGGGCCGGTATATAAGGAAGGCCCCGGAGTTTTACTTTACCCAGCTCATAGAGTGGACATGGGGCAAGCGCCGTATCATGGAAGTATATCTGAACGTAATAGAGATGGGGCCGGGAGTTTTTGGTATAGAGGCTGCATCACAAAAATATTTTCACAAACACGCAAGGGACTTGTCGCGCGCTGAGGCTGCCATGATCATAGCCTGCCTGCCCAATCCTAAAACATTCACTGTGGCGCCCATGAGCCGCCGCGTGCGCTGGCGCTACCCTCAAATAATGGAGCAGATGGACAACCTGGAAGGTGATGAGGATATAGAGGCAGTGATAAAAACGCCATAAACCTGCTAAAAATATTATCAATCCGGCAATAATTTTAATTGCAATACAGTTCTCTTTGAGAAATAGTTTGTTGTTCCGCTTTATCATAAATGGAGAGGAGAAATACTTTTTGTCCGGATTCGTAAACATTGGTAATAATACTTGCACCGCCTGATTTCCTCTTATTTTTCGAAGCTATTGCTAAACGTATTTTGTAACAATCATAACCTAACCCGGACAGGCCAGAATCAAAAAGGATTGAATAGCTATCAATTGACAATCGGTTGGGATATGTTGGCTTTGTTGCCCTTTCCTAAATTACCCCTGATAAATCGGGGCGGGAATATAACAGCATAATTTTCTACAAAACTTTCACCCTGCAGGATGATTTAAAACACCTCAAAATGTAATTTAACCCCTGTCTGCCAATAGGCAGCTAATCAGCTAATTACCCTACCTTTGCAGCGTTTTTCTAAATATTAATAATGCCTGAAATAAGACCTTTTTTAAGACTAAGTGGTTTAGAACCCCTTATAGTACGACCGGAGACGAACTTTGTGAATGTCGGCGAACGTACTAATGTAACCGGTTCTAAGAAATTCGCGCGTTTGATAAGGGAGAATAAATACGAAGAGGCGCTTTCAGTTGCCCGCCAGCAGGTGGAAAGCGGGGCGCAGATACTCGATATCAACATGGACGATGCGCTGCTTGATGGCGTACAGGCTATGACTACTTTTGTGAACCTGCTGCAGGCCGAGCCGGACATCGCTAAGATTCCCATCATGCTCGACTCTTCAAAGTTCGCCATCATAGAAGCGGGGTTAAAATGCATACAGGGTAAATGCATCGTAAACTCTATTTCCATGAAAGAAGGGGAAGAAAAATTTATTGACCAGGCGGAGATATGCCGCAGCTATGGCGCTTCGGTCATAGTGATGGCCTTTGACGAGAGCGGGCAGGCAGATACATTGGAGAAAAAAGTAAGTATATCGGAAAGGGCCTATAAAATACTTACAGAGCGTGTGGGCTTCCACCCCGAAGACATCATTTTCGATCCCAATATTTTTGCTATTGCAACAGGTATTGAAGAACATAATAATTATGGGGTTGACTTTATAGAGGCTACGCGCATCATAAAACAAAAAATGCCGCTCACAAGGATCAGTGGCGGCGTGAGCAATGTATCATTCTCATTCAGGGGTAATGATGCCGTGCGTGAAGCGATGCATAGTGTGTTCCTGTACCATGCTATAAAGGCAGGAATGGACATGGGCATTGTGAACGCAGGCCAGCTTGTAGTGTATGACGAGATAGAACCAAGGCTGCGTGAATTATGCGAAGACGTAATACTGAATCGCCATCCTGATGCTACTGAGCGGCTCGTAACATTTGCTGATACGGTTAAAGCTAAAGGAAAAGAAGAAAAGAAGGACGATCTCTGGCGCGGCACCGCGGTGGAAGAACGGTTGAAACATGCGCTGGTAAATGGCATTACAGACTATATAGATGCAGATACCGAAGAGGCAAGGGCGAAGTATCCCAAGCCACTTGATGTGATAGAAGGCCCGTTGATGGATGGTATGAATGTGGTGGGTGACCTGTTTGGCAGCGGTAAAATGTTTTTGCCACAGGTGGTAAAGAGTGCGCGGGTTATGAAGAAGAGTGTGGCATACCTGTTCCCGTTCATAGAAGCGGAAAAAGAAGAACGCCGCCTCGCGCATATAAAAGCGGGTACGATAAATGAAGAAACCGCAGGCGCAGCAAAAATACTGATGGCCACCGTGAAGGGCGATGTACATGACATAGGCAAGAACATTGTCGGTGTAGTACTTGGGTGCAATGGCTACGATGTGATAGACCTCGGCGTAATGGTTCATGCGGATAAAATACTGGATACCGCTGAGAAAGAAAAGGTGGATATGATAGGATTGAGCGGCTTATAACACCTTCGCTCGATGAGATGGTGCATGTGGCTAAGGAGATGAAGCGCAGGGGCATGAAGCAGCCCTTATTGATAGGTGGCGCTACTACCAGCCGTATGCACACAGCCGTAAAAATCGCGCAGCAGTATGACGGTGGCGTAGTGCATGTGCTGGATGCCAGCCGCAGTGTAACAGTAGCAGGCAACCTGCTCAACAAAGAAGCGAAAGAACAATTCCTTGAAAATATTAATAAGGAATACGAAAAGCTAAGGGAAGATTTTGCCAATAAAAAATCGGCAAAGCAATACATATCTTTTGAGGCGGCGCAGGCAAATGCCGCAAAGATTAACTGGGATGGTTATGTGCCGCCAAAACCGGCGCTTATGGGCACAACAGTATTTACAGGCTACAACCTCGCCGATATACGGCAGTATATAGACTGGGGGCCTTTCTTCATAGCATGGGAAATGAAGGGCAAATTCCCCGACATACTAAAAGATGCAGACGTAGGTGTGGAAGCCACGAAATTGTATAACGATGCCAATGCGCTGCTCGATAAAATAGTAAATGAGAAATGGCTTGAAGCAAAAGGTGTGATCGGTTTTTGGGAAGCGAAGAAAATAGCTCCCGATACCATTGTGCTGATGGATGAACATGGCAAAGAGCTTGCACATCTTGAATCACTGAGGCAGCAAATTAAGAAAGCAGCAAACCAACCAAACTTTTCTCTGTCTGATTTTATAAGGCCATATTCTTTTGGCGGAGAGCACGAGATTGCAGATTACATGGGAGCTTTTGCAGTAAGCATACATGGCATAGAGCCATACCTGAAAAGGTTTATGGACGACCATGATGACTATAATAAAATCATGTTGCAGGCAATTGCGGATAGGTTGGCAGAAGCTTTTGCCGAAGTATTGCACAAGCGCACAAGAACAGAATTCTGGGGCTATGCGAAAGATGAGCGCATTTCTGTGGAAGAACTGGTAAAAGAAAAATACCAGGGTATCCGTCCGGCCCCTGGCTACCCCGCATGCCCCGACCATACGGAGAAATACAAACTATTTGACCTGTTGCAGGCTACAGAAAAGGCAGGTATTCAACTTACTGAGTCGCTGGCCATGTACCCGGGGGCGTCAGTGTGCGGCTGGTATTTCAGCCACCCTGAAAGCCACTACTTTGGCATCGGCAGGATATTAGACGACCAGTTGCAGGACTATGCAAAGCGCAAAGACATGAGCATTGAAGACATGAGCAGGTGGTTATCACCTGTTTTGGAAAATTAAGTCGGTAATAAAAACTATATAGTGAGCGAAGAACAACCACTTACACAGGCAGGGAATTCCATTACACAGCCCAAAATACTCCG
>JBIOGX010000141.1:0-4581 GCA_044448445.1 Chitinophagales bacterium | reverse complement strand
CTATTGGGATTATTAACAGTCATTTTTTCAATAGTTATCAAGGCTGATTATGTTTATCTTGGTTTACTACTTTGCTTATATGGTATGGTTGCACACATATCAGGACACTATATTGATATATTATTTTCAATAAAAATTGGGCAACCACTTACAGACGATAATATGCACCAAATATCTTGGGTAAGCCATACTTTAAGGTTCGTTTTTATGGTAGGTTTAATTGTGGGTTTAATTGTGCTTGCCAATCATAAATACCATTTCATTTAGAAAAGCAAAAAAACCACAAATTGGCAGGGTTATAACTAAAAAAAATAAAATACAAATTCAGTTTATAATTTTTATTTCCGTCCCCTCCGGATCTCTCATAGAGGACTCGGAAGTAATCGAAGCTACCAAGTTAATGCCATAACAACAAGCAAAGTCCCTAAACAGGTTCGATATTTTTCGGTTCGGTAATCGTCATTTTTGCGATTATTATACTGACACCTTTCGGAAATATCAGTGATAACAAAGGCTATAAAATCAGTGTTTTTTTCAGTATTTAACCGGACCAGTGTTATGCATAGTAACAGGAAATGGGGTATAACCGCTATTAGCTAATTGCATTATAAGCCCTTTATTATAATACAGATGCCCTATACCTACTGCTATAAATGCCCTGTTGCTGTCTATGATTGTTTTTAAGCCTGACATCCACCGATCATTTCTCTGGTCGCATACTATGGCATTAGCGCTGTCTTCTTCTATTGATGATTTTGAAAATCTATAGTTGATTTTCAGATTCAGATAGTCATTCATTTCGTTCAGTCACCGTCGGGTCTCGCCCTTGCGGACCCGACGGAATCGGAGCGACTAAGTTGATGGTATAACAACAAGAAAATTCCTAATATAGGTTCAAACACACACGCTTGAACCCCCACTTTTTCAAGTCCCTTTTTTAAAAGCCAAAATTTCACTCAAACCCGCTCTGGTGGCTCAAAGAAATTTCTATGATAAGCAGCCGGCTGTTTATCATACTACTAAAAACGTAGTATCATAAAACTTCAGTTTTGCAAAATGGAACGTAGTTTAGACCTTTATGCCAAAAAACACAGGAATTCTTTGCATTATTGCGCAGTAAAACAATAGAGCATAAACAAGACACGAATCAGACATTTCAAATGTAGGGGCAGACCCACGTGTCTGCCCTGCTGAATAATGTAAATTGGTTCAATGTTTACCAAGGCCTTGATTGTTCAGGGCAATGTGATAAGATGTGAGCATAATACGATAACCTGCAACGCTCCATTTACAATTTCGGAAATTCCTTAATTCTAAAAATTCCGGTTCTGACAATGTGATATTTTGTGCAGTAAATGCGATATTTTGAGATAAAAACAAAAAACGTAATAAAAGCCACAGGCAAGCATTACAGCCAGTTAGCCAAAGCCAAAATATCCCATTCTCTCTTTTTTGACGCAATGCGATATTCCATCCTCTCCAGGTTTCTCAACGAGTACCCGTACCCTTAACGAATATTAACACTTAACTAAATTTGAAAAGTGGTTTTTGTATCTTTGATGAAACATCTTTGTTATAATAACCAGGACGCATAATCAGTTCACTCAATAAACTACCTGAGAATAGAATGAATCCTAAAGTTGATTTTTATTTTAGTAAAGCCTCAAAGTGGCAGGAAGAATATGAGCAATTGAGAAAAATCATTCTTGACTGCGGGCTTACCGAAGAATTGAAGTGGGGTTGCCCTTGTTACACCTTCCGGGAAAAAAACATAGTCTTAATACATGGATTTAAAGAATACTGTGCGCTTTTGTTTATGAAAGGTGCCTTGTTAAATGATACCAATGGTATTCTGATCCAACAAACGGAAAATGTACAGGCGGCGCGCCAGATCCGGTTCACCAATGTTCGGGAAATAGTGAAGATGAAAACTATCCTGAAAGCCTATATTTATGAAGCTATTGAAGTGGAAAAAGCCGGTTTGAAAGTGAAACTTAAAAAGACTGCAGAGTACATCATTCCAGGAGAATTTCAAAAGAAGTTAGATAAAAACCCTGCATTGAAAACTGCTTTTAATGCATTGACGCCGGGACGGCAAAGAGCATACATTTTTTATTTTTCTGCACCCAAACAATCCAAAACCCGGGAGTCAAGGGTTGATAAATGTATGCAGCAGATACTCAATGGAAAGGGATTAAATGATCAGTAAAACGGAGTCGGAGCGCTCAAGTTGATGCCATAGCAACAAGCAAAGTCCCTCCTGCCTGCCGATAGGCAGGTTAGGGATTTAGGGCATAAAATACTAAATTTGTAAAAAGAGATTAATAAAATGGAAGAGATCATTTTTCTCGTTGAAGAAAGCGAAGGAGGTGGATATATAGCCAAAGGGCTTGGTGTATCCATTTTTACAGAAGCAGACACCATAGAATTATTAAAAGCTGCTGTAAAAGAAGCCGTTCATTGTCATTACGATGATAATAAAGCGCGGCTTATACGTCTTCATGTAGTAAAAGAAGAAGTGTTCGCAGCATGAAATTACCCAGGGACATAAGCGGTTTAGAATTAATCAAAGCGCTAAAACCATTAGGCTATATAGAAACCCGCCAGGTAGGAAGCCACATCCGGTTAACAACAATGCAAAATGGCGAACATCACATTACCATTCCAAACCATGATCCGATAAGAATAGGTACTCTTTCAGCAATTATCAGTGATATTGCTATTCATTTTAATAAAAGCAAGGAAGATATAATTCGCATGTTATGGAGATAATATGGGAGAACAGAATTGAGTAATTTCGTTCTATGATACCACACCTTTTTACACCACTGCAAATAAGAGATATAAAACTAAAGAACCGCATTGTGGTATCTCCCATGTGCCAATACTCCGGCGAAGATGGTTTTGCTAACGACTGGCATCTGGTACACCTCGGCAGCATGGCGGTTGGTGGTGCAGCATTGGTATTTACAGAGGCTACGGCTGTAAGCCCCGAAGGCCGCATATCCCCCCACGACCTCGGTATATGGAAAGATGAACACCTAACGCAACTCAAAAGGATAACCCAATTCATAGAAAAGCAAGGCGCTGTGCCGGGCATGCAACTGGCACATGCGGGCCGTAAAGCCAGCACAACAGAACCCTGGAATGACGATAGGCTGATACCTATATCAGCAGGAGGTTGGAAAACGGTAGCGCCCAGCTCTATTCCTTTTTCAGAGGATAAGGATACACCGAGGGAGCTGACCATTGAGGAAATAGAAAAAATAGTAGCCGATTTTAAAGCTGCAGCAAAACGGGCGTTGGCTGCCGGGTTTAAAGTATTGGAAATACATGGGGCGCATGGCTATCTCATTAATGAATTTACTTCTCCGCTTAGCAATAAGCGTACAGACAAATACGGCGGGTCATTTGAGAACCGTATCCGTTTCCTGTTGGAGATCATAGCTGCTATCCGAAGTGTATGGCCGGAAAATTATCCTTTATTCCTGCGCATCTCTGCCATAGACTGGACGGAAGATGGCTGGAAAATAGAGGACTCTGTAAGATTAGCAGAGATCGTAAAAGATAAAGGCGTTGACCTTATAGATTGTTCATCAGGTGGGGTAATCTCTGGTGTCAAGATACCTGCAAAACCCAACTACCAGGTGCCTTTCGCAGCAGCGGTACGTAAAACAGGCATCCTTAGCGGGGCAGTAGGAATTATCGTAACAGCCGAACAAGCCGAAGCCATCCTTACAAACGAACAGGCCGATCTGATATTCCTCGCTCGGGAATTATTACGCGATCCTCACTTCCCATTGCGTGCTGCAAGAGAGTTAGGATATGACGATATGCCCTGGCCGGTACAATACGAACGTGCGAAAAGGAAGAAATAATACAGTATTGGTTAAAGAAGAATTAAAAGATTAATAGGTGCGGTACAAATTCCAAATTACCAATTCCAAATTACTAAACTGTTATCACTTTGCCGATGCAAGGCGTGGAGAAGGGGGTATCTTATAAGGCTGCATCTTAATGGTAGCAAGAACCCCAAGCACCTTTTGGGTCCATTCCTCAGGAACTTCAGAATAACCGCAACTGCTCAGTGCCAATACCCACGCTTTGCAATCTTCCTTGCCTTTGAGTTTGTGGTAAAACCGTTTATGCGTTATGAGCACGCAGAAATCGAGATAGGAAGCAAACACATTTGGATATTGTTTGTAGCGGCTTGAATGGCCTCTGAAATTCACAAAGCTGTTCTTACCTACTATACCAAAGTGATTATGCAGCACTCTTGCCACAGGCCCTCTGCCACCGGATGACTCCACAGCGGCAACTGCAAGGATCACTGGCGCCGGTATGCCATAGCGCTCCGCAAGCGCCTTAGCCATTACCTTGTGGTTATTGATATAATCCTTATTCTGTGCATGCACTGAAAAGACTGATACCAATAAGATCAGCACAAGTAACTTTATTTTAATAAACTCTTTAATCACTAATATATCGCATCTTTTCTTATGCGGGGTTGCAAATTTAAAGTTTTTTGTATTATGTAGGTAATAAAAGTTGTTAAAATTATATAATATTACATATTTATAT
>JBIOGX010000140.1:0-4726 GCA_044448445.1 Chitinophagales bacterium | reverse complement strand
GCCGCATACTGCCCGTTTTACAATGCCCTGCTTTATCATCCTGGCGCCCAGTATAAAAGAGTTTGAGGAGGAAGAGCATGCCGTGCTTATAGTGGCCATAAAAGGTTTCAGGCCATAATGAGCGGCTACTTTTTCAGTGCTGTCAGCACAGTCGAGCGTGTTTATGTATTTAATATTCCTTTCGTCAGCGACCGGGGCAACAACATCCATGTAGATGTCTTCTATTTTGCCCATGCCGCCTACGGTATTGGCGTTGATGAAAGCAAAAGGCTCATTGCGCAGAATGGATATATCCGTATTGCTTAACAGGTCATTCATCGCTACGAGCGATAGCAGGGTGGTACGTGTGCAGCTATTGTCACCTCCCGGCAGACCCATTATTGCAGCAAGATCATCATTGCTGCTATTAACCTCGCCAAGCACAAAATCAGGAACGTGTATAGAACGCAGGTGCGATGCCTTATGCACTCCGCCCTTTCCACTGCGTAAGGCTGCAATATGGGCTTCCCTGCCAATACCCAGCGCTGATATGATCCCGATCCCTGTGACAACTACTCTTTCCGCCATGGGGCGCGCTATATTTTGCGATTTTGCTGAATATATTCTGCCATGGTCTGAACAGAAGCCAGTATTTTCCGTCCTTCACGGGCATCTTCAATTTTAATGCCATAATTGCGCTCTAACAATACCATTAGCTCCAGTGAGTCAATACTGTCTAAGCCCAGGCCTTCGCCAAACAAAGGAGCATTATCATCTATGTCTTCCGGTTTCATTCCCTGCAGGTTCAGCGAATCTATTATCTGTTGCTTAAGCGCTCTTTTAAGGTCTTCCATCAAGTAATTTGTGTGATTATAAATATGATATCGTCAAAAGTAAATTCTTATAAAGATAAGCGCAAAAATTATTCCGTTCAATTATTATGTATTATGTAAATGCGTTATCTGCCAGTTGCTGCTGTTCGACAGCGTGTTTTTTAGCAAACCCGGTAGCCGTTGACGCACTTGCCGGCCTGCTCATATACTTCATCGGGAAGTTCCCCTCTCCACAGGTGGAGAGGGCCAGGGTGAGGTAAGTCAACGCCCCCATATTGCGCGGTTCTTCCTGTACCCATATCCAGTCCGCGTTCTTATATTTTTCACGAAGGGCGTTCATTTGCAGTAGCGGTAAGGGGTAAATCTGTTCCAGGCGAACAATAGCCACATCTTCGCGCTTATCGGTGATCTGTTTTTCGCTCAGGTCGAAATATATTTTACCGCTGCAAAGCAATACGCGCTTCACTTTTGCAGCGTCCTTTATGTTGGGGTCGTCTATTACTTCTTTAAATCCGCCTGTTGTAAAATCACTCATCTGGGAGTAAGAACGCACATGGCGAAGGTTAGCCTTAGGAGAAAAATTGATCAGTGGTTTCCGGAACGGCCATGCAAGCTGCCTGCGCAACCCGTGGAAGAAATTAGCCGCAGTAGTGATGTTGGTAACCACCATATTATTTTCAGCGCACATTTGCAGGAAACGCTCCATGCGGGCGCTGGAATGTTCCGGGCCGCCACCTTCATATCCGTGCGGCAATAATAGCACTATCCCGTTCATATTGGTCCATTTCTGTTCTGCGCTTACTATGTATTGGTCTATTATGGTTTGCGCCCCGTTTGAGAAGTCGCCATACTGCGCTTCCCACAGTACCAGGTTATTGGGGTTGGCCATAGCATAGCCATATTCAAATCCAAGTACGCCAAATTCGCTGAGCAGTGAATTATAAATATAGGGTGTGCCCTGCTTATCACCCAGGCGGCTAAGGCGGCTGTATGGCTCGTTAGTATTCTGGTCATAGATCACCGCATGGCGGTGTGAAAACGTGCCCCGTTTCACATCCTCGCCGCTAAGGCGCACCTCGTAACCGGCATCAAGCAGGCTGGCGTATGCCATTAGCTCTCCGGTAGCCCAGTCTGCCTTACCTGCTGTTTCAAACAGTTTTATTTTATCCTGCAACAGCTTTTCCACCTTGCGTAGCGGGCTGAAGCCCTCAGGCCACTGCATCAGGGCGGTAAACAGTTTTTTAAATTCTTCTTCTTTTATTGCTGTATCCGGTGATTTATTGAAGTCCGCGTCCTCGGCCTTGCGCAATTCTTTCCACCATAGCTCCGGCTTTTGATAGGTATAGGGAAGTGGTTTTTGCTTTATTTCATCAAGGCGTTGTTGTAGCTCGTTCCAGAAATGCGTTTCCATATCTTTGGCAAGTTGCTGGGCATCAGCTTCATTATGTTGCAATAGGTACTGGGTATATACTTCGCGTGGGTTCGGGTGTTTATCAATAAGTGCATACAACTGTGGTTGTGTAAACTTAGGCTCATCTCCTTCGTTGTGCCCATGCTTGCGGTAGCACACCATATCAATGAAAATATCCTCATTGAACTTCTGTCGGTAAGCCACAGCCAGCATACTGCATTTCACCACGGCTTCTGCGTCATCGCCATTCACATGTAGCACAGGCGCCTGCACCATAGAGGCAATGCTCGTGCAATAATCGGCCGAGCGGGCGTCGTCAAAGTCGGTAGTAAAGCCTATCTGGTTATTGATTACAAAATGAATTGTGCCGCCGGTATAATATCCTTCCAGTTTGGACATTTGAAGCAGCTCGTAAGTAATACCCTGGCCGGCAATGGCTGCATCGCCATGTATCAGGATGGGTAATACCTTGTGATATTCCTTATCATAAAGCGTATCGGCTTTGGCCCTTGCAAAGCCCTCCACTATGGGGTTTACGGCTTCCAGGTGCGATGGGTTTGGCGCAAGCTGCACATTAATTTCTTTACCGCCCCGTGTTGTGATGTTCGACTGAAAACCTAAATGGTATTTCACATCGCCACTGCCCATGGTCATATCAGCGGGCATGTTGCCTTCAAATTCAGAGAATATCTGTTCGTAAGTCTTCTCCAAAATATTTGCAAGAATGTTGAGCCTGCCCCTATGGGCCATACCGATTACCACTTCCTGCACGCCTGCTTCTGCCGCGTTATTGATTATGGTATCAAGCGCGGGAATGGTTGATTCTCCGCCTTCCAGCCCGAAACGTTTCTGGCCTATGAATTTTATGTTCAAAAATTTCTCAAAGATCACCCCTTCATTCAGCTTTTCGAGGATACGCTTTCTCTGGTCTATGGAAAGCTGTTTTTTCATCAGTTCCTCGTATGTTTTCTGCACCCAGTGCCACTTCTCCGCATCATTAATGTAAGTATATTCAATACCCACATTCCCGGTATAGAGCATGTTGAGCTTTGCAATAATGTCTTTTAGTTTATTATCCTTAGCTCCGACAAACCTCCCAGCAAAAAAAGGAGTATCAAGGTCAGCATCCGAAAGGTTAAAGCGCTCCAGTTCCAATTGCGGATGGCGGTTCTTTCTTTTCCGTATGGGATTGGTAGTAGCTGCCAGGTGCCCCCTTTTACGATAAGCCCGTATCAGTTCAAATACCCCGATCTCTTTGGCAAGTTGTTCAGGGCTTCCCGCACTCCGCACTCCGCTCCCCGCTCCCCGCTCTATGCTTCCTGGGCTTTGTGCGATGGCAAAATCAAAGCCTTCAAAAAACTTTTTCCATTCAGGATCAACAGTAGTGGAGTCTTTCGCAAATTCTTTATACAGAGATTCGATATATTCGGGGGTTGGCCCCATGACGTAAGAGAAATCTTTCATTTAATTTAATATATACAAATATTATTCCACGGCATTAGGGAGTGCAAAATTAGGTTATTCATAGGGATTCCCAATAATTACCTTATAATTCATTAACAAGTAGTTAGCAATTTTAATTATTAATATCGCCTTGCTATGCCTATTTTTATAACCTTTTTACTTAGCAAATTACTCTGCTTACGCGGAGCAAGTGGAATTTTATAAAAAAGCGCTCCGATAGTTATTGGAGTTGACAAGGTTCCTTGATAGCTGTCAGAGAAAACAAGTTTTCTGTTTACTATGGCAAAAAGTGAACAGGCATACATAAAGGTAAACAGACATACATAAAACCAATAAGCGATAGTAAAGCTTATTTAAAGATATAGCAAGTAAAACGAAAACATTTTAAGACACCGGGAATCTAACTTGAAGCATTTAAAAATTACTGAGTATGAAAAAATTTACCAGAGTTGTTTGGTTGAAAGCAATATTATCTTCTATCCGTAACGCAAAAGTGGGGAAAGTATTTTTTTTAGTAATACTGTTTTGGAGTGTGAGTTTTAAAGGATATACTGCCGGGAATTACTATCCAACAGGTACCCCGACCATAACAGGTGCAGCTACTTATTGCCAAAATGGTACTGCATCAGCCTTAACATGTACCTGGAATAATACTACTTGCGGCAGCGCAGTTTTTTCAGCTATTACTGTTACTGTTCAATGGTATTCTAACACGGTCGCTTTAAATAGCGGCGGTACATTAATTGCTGTACAGTCCTTTATAAGTTCAGGAGCAGGAGCTACAGGGATCACTACCTATACACCTATAACAACCTCTGCGGGTACATTATATTATTATGCAGTGGTATCCTGGAGCGCACAAGGAGCATGCGCACCCGGAGGTTCTGTAACAAGTTCGGTTTCAGGAGCAGTTGTAGTGAATCCACAGCCGTCCGTATATGTTGTTACCGGCGGCGGCAGCTATTGTGCAGGTGGTAGCGGTGTTCATGTTAGATTGAGCGGTTCTAACTCTGGTATTAGTTATCAATTATACAATGGG
>JBIOGX010000139.1:0-4743 GCA_044448445.1 Chitinophagales bacterium | reverse complement strand
GCATATTGCATTAGCTACTTTAAATAAAGTAGATGTATTGGTTAGCTGGAATTTTAAGCATATAGTTAATTTAAAACGCATCAGAGGATATAATTCCGTAAATTTGAGGTATGGTTACGTGATACTTGAAATCAGAACTCCTAAAGAAATTGTCGAACAATGAAAACTAACACTAAAAAATTATCAAATAAATCAGTCAAAACAAGTAAGGACTTTGATTCAATCAAAACAATGCGTGCTATCAGAGATAAACTGAGCAAAGAAATCATGAATATGAGTTTCGAGGAAGAAAAGGTCTATTTGCGAAAATTATTATCTAAAAAAGTAGCTTAGCAAAATTTTATTCCAACCCATTATACTTTTGCAAACAAAGGCTGCTAATATACCTTTGTGCCTCTTTATATGGCTATATACTTCGACACAAAACACTTACCGGCTTTTAAAAATGCAGTGCTGACCATCGGGACATTCGATGGTGTGCATAAGGGGCATAAAGTGATATTGCAGGAGGTAGTAAGCCATGCAAAAAAAGTAAATGGAGAGAGTGTACTGATCACCTTCGAGCCTCATCCCCGTAAGCTTTTATTTCCTGGTCAACCGCTTGGTATTATCACACCATTGCATGAAAAGCTGCAACTGGTGACCGAAGAGGGAATAACACATATTGTTGTTGTACCCTTCACCAAAGAATTCTCTATGCTGTCCGCTCAGGAATATATTGAGCGCTTCATGGTCAATATTTTTCATCCGCACAGTATAGTGATTGGTTATGATCACCGGTTCGGGCACGACAGGAAGGGCAATATAAAATTACTGGAAAAATATGCCCCGATATACCATTATGAATTAATGGAGATACCTCCGCAACTTATTGACGAGGCTGCAGTAAGCTCCACCAAAATACGCCACGCGATAAAAGAAGGGAGGATGGAATACACCAACCTTATGCTTGGCCGCAATTACTCCATGAAAGGAACGGTGATACATGGCAATAAGCTCGGCAGGACATTAGGCTACCCTACTGCCAATATACAGCCACAGGAACGGGAACAAATAATACCTGCAAATGGTATATATGCCATACGTGCATTACATGACAACAAGAAATATAATGGCATGTTGAGCATAGGGTACAATCCTACAATAACGGACATAAAAGAATTGCGAATAGAAGTCAACCTGTTTGATTTCGACAAACAAATTTATGGAGATACACTCGAAATATGCTTCATAAAAAAACTGCGTGAAGAGCAAAAGTTCGATTCTATAGAAGCATTGAAAAAGCAGTTGCACAGGGATAAAGTAGATACGTTGAGGGTAATTGGTTAACTGGTTAAAAGGTTAATTGGTTAATTCGGCACATATTGTAGAGACGGGATGCATCCCGTCTCTACATAACCTGGATTATTTCACATCCAATTCCAGCAATACAGGACAATGATCAGAGTGCACTATGTGTGGCAATATCTCAGCATGTACCAGTGATTTTTTCAGTGGTTCTGTAACATTCACATAGTCTATTCGCCAGCCCTTATTATTTGCGCGTGCATTTGCAAATGCGCTCCACCAGGTATATTGGTGCGGCTCTTTATTAAAGTGGCGGAAGGTATCTATGTAACCGTTTTCAAATAGCTTGTCCATCCATGCGCGCTCTTCGGGCAGGAAGCCTGTGTAATTTTTATTTCTTACCGGGTCGTGTATATCTATCGGCTTGTGGCAAATATTGTAATCACCGCAGACTATCAGTTTCGGCCTGCTCTTGCGTAAGTCATTTATGTAATCAAAAAACTCATCGAGCCATTGGTATTTGTAGGTTTGCCTTTCATCACCGCTTGTGCCACTGGGGAAGTAGGCATTTATTAATGTCAGGCTGCCAAAATCGGCGCGTATCACACGCCCCTCAGCATCACTTTGCATAATGCCGTTGCCATACATTACTTTATCGGGCTTTATTTTGGTAAGGATAGCCACGCCGCTATATCCTTTTTTCTGAGCAGAAAAAGAATACACCTCATAGCCCGCAGCCTTTATATCAGCAACCGGCATATCCTCTTTATTCGCTTTTATTTCCTGCAGGCATATCACATCACCGGGGCTCGTTCTGAGCCAGTCTGCAAAGCCTTTTTTCATTGCGGCGCGTATGCCGTTTACGTTATAAGAGATGATCTTCATTTAATGTGCAAACCTGCCTACCGGCAGGTAGGTTTGAAAATATGAAAATGTGAAAATGCCTGCCTGTCGGCAGCAGGTAAAAATACGAAAATGCAACCAATCAACGAACCACCTAAATAATCCCTTCATCAGCCATGCTTAAATATTCGCTTCCTGCAATAATGATATGATCTGCCAGTATTATTTCCATTACAGCCGCAGCTTCCCTTATTTTTGCAGTGAGTCTTTTATCGGCCTCACTTGGTTTTTTACTGCCCGAAGGATGATTGTGCGCCATAATGAATTGGTTTGCATTGTACAGCAAACAGTTTTTTAAGATCATCCTTACATCCACTACTGTCCCACTCATACCACCACTGCTAATGATCTCATGTTTTAAGTATTTGCTTGCATGATTGAGATAAACAATACAAAACACCTCGTGGTTCAGGTCCTGCAATAACGGCATAATGAGATGAGCGGCATCAGCGCTACTATTTATCGCCACGCGGTCAACCCCTTCCCCAACCTGCCTGCGGCGGCCCAGTTCCATGGCTGCACAAATAGTTATAGCCCTCGCGGCTCCTATCCCTTTTATCTTTTGGAGTTCCAGCACATTCAGTTTGCCCATTTCGCGCAGGTTATTATTCGCCAATCCTAATATTTCTCTTGCAAGGTCAAGCGCAGAGCGTTTTATGGTTCCACTGGATATAAGAATAGCAAGTAGTTCCGCATCGGTGAGCGCAGCGGCGCCTTTTTTCAGCATTTTTTCGCGGGGGCGATCCTCTTCAGTCCAGTTCTTTATACTATTAGTTTCAGGCATCAGAAATGAAAAATACGGCAAATTTTGACTTTTTGCAGCCACACATAAAAAATTACTTTATTACTATCACTATACACTATTACCCAAATGATGCATTTGTCAGGCGGGACAAGTAACTTCGCCCTCAAAATAACAGGCTGTGGCTAATATTTTTACGCATGTTCCCTACGCTGAAACAGGGTATTTCTCCCATTTAGTCACTGACTATCTCAGCAGCCATCCCGACATTAAACCCTTCTATCAATATGAACCCGATGCACAGGGCATTGCCCAAGCCATTAATGAACGCACTAAATTCCCGGTAAACCGAAAGGCGCTTGTAGCTGCACTTACCAAACAATACGCAGACCTGCCAAAGCACGATAAGGCCGAAGAGAACATAAGGCTATTACTTAAAGAAAATACATTTACCGTTTGTACGGCACACCAGCCTAATCTGCTTACGGGTTATCTATACTTTATCTACAAAATACTGCATGCCATAAAACTGGCGGAAGAATTGAGCGCACAACATCCTGACAAACATTTTGTGCCTGTATATTATATGGGCAGCGAGGATAACGATATTGAAGAGTTAGGCGTTTTCAGGTTCCGGGGTGAAAAATATGTGTGGGATGGTAGTGGACAGCATGGGGCAGTAGGCCGTATGGATACAGCCGGTTTGAAACCAATGCTGAATGATCTTTTTAAGTTATTCGGGCCACCTGGTAAAAACTGTGATGACTTGCAGGACCTGCTTACAAAGGCATACCTGGAACATAAAACCATAGCAGCAGCCACACATTACTTAGTCAATGAATTATTCGGGCGATACGGGCTTGTGGTACTAAACCCGGATGAGGCTACATTAAAAGCATCATTCGCGCCTGTTATGGAAGATGAATTATTGAACCAACACTCCTTCCCTATTATTACAAAGCAAATAGAAAAATTAGGCGGGCATTACAAGATACAGGCGCATCCACGCATTATAAATCTCTTTTACCTCAATGATCAATTGCGTGAACGAATAGAGAAGAAGGGCGATAAATGGGTTGTTGTAAACACCGGGATACAATGGACACAGCAGGAAGTGATTGATGAGCTGAAACAGTACCCTGAACGGTTTAGCCCCAATGTGATGCTGCGCGGATTATACCAGGAAACCATTTTACCTAATGTGGCTTTTATTGGCGGCGGTGCGGAGGTAGCCTACTGGTTACAGTTAAAAACATTGTTTGAATATTACAAGGTATTTTTCCCGTCAGTCCATTTACGCCAATCCGTACTGTGGATAAATAATACACAATCAAAACTGCGCAAACAACTGGAACTCAGTGTGCCGGATATTTTCAAACCTGAATTGCAATTGGTACGTGACTATATTTCCAAACATAGTACCGACCAGTGGCAAACACAGGATGAGACTATTGCAATAGAAAAAATATTACAAGGCCTGAAACAAAAAGCCACCAGTCTTGATCCTACTTTAAGATCAGCAGCAGAAGCAGCATTAACAAAGATCAGGCGCCAGCTATCTTTACTGGAGAAAAAAATGTTGCGCGCGGAAAAAAAGAAAATGCAAACGCAGCTATTAAAGATCTCACGGCTGAAGAATATACTTTTCCCGGCCAATAGCCTGCAGGAGCGGGTAGAGAATTTCTCTGAATATTACCTGCAATACGGCGCATCCTTCTTTGATACAATAAAAGATGGAATTAAATCTTTGAAAAAGGAGCTTTTAGTGGTCGAATAATCCCTGCATATCCACATATTATACGGATAATTAT
>JBIOGX010000138.1:0-4793 GCA_044448445.1 Chitinophagales bacterium | reverse complement strand
TATTTTGACATCTTCACTAATTGGTATAACCCCTATAGAACATACGATGATAAATTAAGGCTGTTGAGTTTTTTGTACCTTTGCGCCTATGTCAAAAAAAACGATCCTCATTATAATGGATGGCTGGGGCCACGGCAAAGTGCCTGCCTCCGATGCCATCGCTCATGCCAATGCTCCCTTTGTAAAATCACTGTACAATAAGTACCCCAATACGGAACTAATAACCTGCGGTGAAGCAGTAGGGCTTCCCGACGGGCAAATGGGCAATTCGGAAGTGGGGCACCTGAATATAGGCGCCGGACGGATAGTGTACCAGGAACTGCAACGCATTAATGTAGCTATAAAAGATGGTGAAATGGAACGCAGCCCGGTACTTAACGCCACATTCAACACAGCAAAGGAAGCAGGAAAAACACTGCATTTTATAGGCCTTGTGAGTGATGGCGGTGTACATTCTCACATTAATCACCTTAAAGCGCTTTGTACGCTGGCGAGAAAAAATAATGTTCCGCGTGTGGCCATTCACGCCTTTACAGATGGGCGCGATTGCGACCCCAAGAGCGGGCTTGGTTTTATTAAAGACCTGAGCGCGCATCTTCAGCAAACCGGCTGTATGCTTGCCTCTGTCACCGGGCGCTTCTATGCTATGGACCGCGATAAGCGCTGGGAAAGAGTAAAAGTAGCCTATGATGCCCTTGTGCATGGCATTGGCGCTCATACCACAGACGCATTATCTGCAATAGACGCTTCTTATAAAGAAAACGTAACTGATGAATTTATAAAGCCAATATTGGTTTGTGATAATACAGGCGCGCCGGTAGCAACCATAAAAGACGGTGATGTGGTAGTATGCTTCAATTTCCGTACTGACCGGTGCCGCGAGATCACCACGGCGCTTACCCAGCAATCGTTTGATGAGCAGCACATGCACCCGCTCAATTTGCATTATGTAACCATGACGGAATACGACAAAAGCTTTAAGAACGTAGGGGTAATATTTGGGAATAAAGACCTTACCAATACCCTTGGCCAGGTGCTGGAAGCAAATGGCAAGACCCAGATACGTATAGCCGAAACGGAAAAATATCCCCACGTAACTTTTTTCTTTTCGGGTGGGCGGGAACAGCCTTTCAATGGTGAGAAACGCATCATGATACCATCGCCACGCACCGTGGCTACCTACGACCTGAAGCCGGAAATGAGCGCAGTGGAAGTAACAGATGCCATACTGCCGGAAATAAAAGCACAAAGCGCAGACTTTATATGCCTCAACTTCGCCAATGCAGACATGGTAGGCCATACAGGCGTATGGGATGCCGTGATAAAGGCTGTAGAAACCGTTGACAACTGTGTAAGCCGCATAGTACCTGCAGCCCTTGAAAACGGATATGGTATTTTCCTTACTGCCGATCACGGCAATGCAGACTTTCTTATAAATGAAGACGGAACCCCCAATACCGCCCATAGCCTTAATCCCGTGCCGCTTTTTCTCATTTCCAATGACTATAAGGGAAAATTAAAGCCCGGAAAGCTTGGCGACCTGGCTCCCAGCATTTTAAAATACATGGACATCCCCATTCCTAAGGAAATGACGGGGAACGTGCTTATTGATTAACTATAGCCGCATAAAAATGTGCAAAGCTTATATTTGGATCTATGCACGAATTTACCCTAAATGCTTAACTTTATTTGTTCCTAATTAAAATGAATGAGGCGTTTCCTGATATTTCTTTTATGTTTTTCGATGATTTATAGTGCGCTACATGCGCATGGCCGTAAACATAGACATAGGGGTCTGCCAAGAACAGAAGCAGGGCTTATGAACAATGTGCTTGGATGCCTCCAGCATAAAGATTCTGTAGGTTATTACAATCTTTTTCTTCCGTTTGATACCCTGTGGCAAATGGTATTGCATAATCCCGATCATTCACCGGAGGT
Source organism: Chitinophagales bacterium (assembly GCA_044448445.1). Taxonomy (GTDB): domain Bacteria; phylum Bacteroidota; class Bacteroidia; order Chitinophagales; family Chitinophagaceae; genus Nemorincola. The sequence continues at coordinate 2,855 of JBIOGX010000138.1, read as the reverse complement.
GGTAAAAGAGCTGGATCAGCTAAAAGAGCATCCCCAAAGCCTTATTGAATTTGACCCACATTATAATAGCAAAATAATGGGTGGTTTTTATAAAGTATTGGAAAAAGGTGAGGATTCGGGTCTTCATTGGAAAAACATAGTTATACAGCGGTATGAGCTTAAAAAAGAGATTATTACTAACCGGAACCTGGTCGGGTATGATAAAATAGCCCCTGAGCGCTTCAAAGGTTATCTGTTTGTAAGAGATCTCATGGGCAGGCTTACTTTTTGTATTACGATAACGGAGATACAAAAAATAAACGGGTATTTTTTTGGAGGCCAGGTAACAAATATTTTAGAAGCATCCACTACTGAACAATATCTGCTGAAAGAACAAAAAGAACAGAAATATTTTGAATGGCTGGCTAAACACCCCCAATCCGACTCCCTGGTAAATGATTCCCTGAAAATTGATTCTATAAAGAAGGGGCTTATTGACACTTTTGGAGGACGAAAAACGAATGTCCTGAACGTTAACCCTGACGATGATGACAAATCACAGGTAAGAAAAGAAGTGGTGGACAGGAAATATTATGAAGGTAAATTTGACAATGAGATCCCGGTAAAGTTGTATATACGGTATATGAAAGACCCGAAAACAGGGAAAGTAGTTTCGTATGACGGGCTATATAAGTTTGGCGATCAGAAAAGCTATGCAAAGCTCTCTATTACCAAAACCGATGACGGGAAGTGGCTTATGGAAGATGACCCCCCGGTAGGCACTATGGAACTGGAACTTAAAGATAAAATCTATACAGGTTCGTGGCTCAATAATGAGAATGGGACAGGCTATGATGTATTACTTAAACCGGCAGACATACCTGAACCGAAACTGGAGCAGTTAGATAATATTCTTGAAAGAGGCTTGTCCGGCAGCGTCAATGAGGAAACGTTTGAAAAGAAGGAAAGTGAAAAAGCAAAGGAGGAAGAAAAGAAGGAGCCAAAAACAGAAGAAGAAAAAAAACAGGAAAGGAAAGAGAAACGCAGGCTGAAACGTATAGAAAACCGCAGAGAAGCCGACAGGGTAAATGATCCTCATTAAAGGCCAATACCTAAGTGTACCACCATCTTGTTCTTTTTCATCTTGCCTTACCTGAAGGGCAGTAAAACTATGCCACTATTGTACTAATTATTTTAGACGATACACTGGCAAACCCTCAGCGGGGTAGGGGGGTGACATTTAGTCAGCCCATCCGGCCGGGTATTTCCACAAGGGGGGAAATACACCCTGTCTGTCATTTTTCCCCATATTTCTTTCTTTCACACCAAAATTTACTTAGATTTGATTCTTATTTCTAAAACATTGCTACTATTATGAAGGCATTTTTACTCACCGCCGCCGCTGTTATGGCTTGTGCGGGCAGTATGTTTGCACAAAACCTGGCGCCGGTATATGACTGGGAAGTTGGCTTAAATGGCGGTTTCAGCGTTATTACATGCCCATTAGGCCCATCACATCAATACCAGGGTTCAAGCACCAACATTGTGCACGATTATTCATTAAAGGCTACTTACTTCTTCAACGAACATTGGTTTTTATCTTTTGACCTCGGTACAAGGCAATGGGAGACTTTTGGTACCTGGCAGCCATTTGATGCTTTCGGCCAGAAACTTAAACCCCGGCAAATAACCTTTCTTGTAGCAGACCATGCTATTACAGAGTCTTTTCAATTTAATTATGTTATCCCATTTTATGCCCAGTACAGTAATTTCAACAGGGCTAACGTTTATTTTGGCGCCATGCTTGGCTTAGTCACAACCACTAATGATGGGTCAATGGGTTTTAGTAAATACAACGCCCCTCCCGATTCAACCTATATCTATACGTCCAAGTACGATTATGGTTATGGCATAGGCCTAAGCTATGGTGTACAGACGGGGTTTACTTACTACATCATCCCCAGGTTAGGTGTAAATGTGGAACTTGCCGTACGCTATGCAGGAGTAAAAACACAGGATTCCCGTTATGCTTCTGAAAACAATCATTTTCACCTTTTATATTTTCCTGAAACGATTGGCCTGAAATGGCGGTTTTAAGGCCTCTCTGGTGAAGTAGAATGAGTTAAGCGCAATACCTTTTGTTATTTACTGGATTGTTAATTTTATTATTGTACAACAACTATGGTATAGTTTTTGAACATGTATTTATGCATCTCTAAGAGTAGTGTGTGTATGATGGAAATTTAAGGAGCGGAGATGCCCAAAATTAGATTTCCTCAAAGAGTGTCTTTCAAGACACTCTTTTTTAATATCAAATAGACATTGAAAAGCGGCTACCGGCAATAATTATTATTGTTTTTAAGTATGTATAATGAAATATAAAAGCCGGAAAAAAGGTATATGTATCCTTAAAAAATAGTAAACACAACGATGAAAAATGACAGGTATCAGCAAATTATTATCCGTCAATGTACTGAACCTACCGAACAAGTACAGGTCATATATAAAGCCCTCAGTTATAAACCAACTTCGTTCACCCCCAAAAAATCCGTAGTCCCCCCTCGCTGAATTAAAAAAAAATGCAGCCCCTGATAATGAACGCTCTTTGTCAGGTTAGGCTGCAATGTGGGTTAAAAGTTAAAAATAGTTATCACTCTTTTCTTAAAATCATTAAAAGCCCGGGGTTTTTTATATTTTTGAACATTGTCTGTCATGTTCACGGGTAGTTACCGGAGCAATAACGGGTGAAAAAGCAACAAATGGCCACTGGGAAAAAAGCTAAACCTACTTATTTTAATGCTATTATGGGCGTGGCATTAGTTCTGTTCCTGCTTGGGGTGCTCGGGTGGCTGCTTATCAACGGCAGGGCGTTATCG
>JBIOGX010000137.1:0-4826 GCA_044448445.1 Chitinophagales bacterium | reverse complement strand
TGTCATTTAGTTAAGCGATTACCATATTTCCAAGCACACATTCAACCCACTTTGGGGTTGATGTTTACGTCTTTTTCCGCCGGTTTCACCGGCGGCTATTCACATTCTAGTCCTTCGGACTTCCTTAACTAAATGACATTGGCCTGAAGGTTAAGGCTCTTAAATTCTTTTTGGCTTGCCGAGGTTAGGGCTGGTATTAAGAAATATGGAAATGTAGCTTTTCTTATAATGAATTACTTAATGTTATACCGAAACATTAAATTCCCGCAGTGCATCATTCAAGCTTGTTTTCAGGTCAGTGGATGGCTTTCTCGTTCCAATGATAAGCGCGCAGCTTACCTGGTATTCTCCCGCAGGAAAACTCTTTGGATAACTGCCGGGTATCACCACGCTACGAGCAGGGATACGCCCCTTGTAAAATACAGGTTCAGCGCCGCTTACATCTATTATTTTGGTTGATTGTGTCAACACAACATTAGCGCCAAGTACCGCTTCCTTTTCCACTATAACCCCCTCCACTACTATGCACCTTGATCCGATAAAACATCCATCCTCAATGATTACCGGAGCGGCCTGCAATGGTTCCAACACCCCGCCTATCCCCACTCCGCCGCTAAGATGCACCCCCTTCCCTATTTGCGCGCATGAGCCTACTGTTGCCCAGGTATCCACCATAGTACCTTCATCTACATAGGCGCCTATATTTACGTAAGAAGGCATCAGTATCACCTCCCGTGCAATATATGCCCCATAACGTGCTACAGCATGAGGTACCGCCCGGACACCTAATGAAGCATAATCCTTTTTCAGCAGCATCTTATCATAAAATTCAAAAGGCTCCATGCTCCAGGTTTGCATCGGTTGTATGCCAAAATATAAAAGAATAGCTTTCTTTACCCACTCCTGTACTTCCCATCCCTTAGCTACCGGTTGCGCTACCCGCAGTCTTCCTTTATCCACTTCCTCTATTACGGCTCTTATGGCAGTGGTGTACCTATCATCTTTCAGCAATTCCCTGTTGCTGTATGCTGCTTCTATTTTCTCTTGTAAGTTTGCTTTCATTATAAATTATTTCAGTACCGTATTTATAACATCAAATACCCGCATCAGGTCATCGTCAGAAAGATTAGAACCGGAAGGCAGGCAAAGGCCGTTATTAAATAATCGTTCAGAAGTGCCGTCACCATAAAATGCGCAACCTTCAAACACCGGCTGCAAGTGCATTGGCTTCCATAACGGACGGGATTCTATATTTTCTTTATCAAGAGCAAGGCGCATATCCTCCCTGGAGCAACCTGCCTTGTCCGGGTCAATAAGAATAGTAGTTAGCCACCTGTTGCTGAAATAGCCCGCAGGCTCTTCAACAAATGATATTCCTTTTTTACCATTAAGGAAATTATGGTATTGATTATAAATGCTTCTTCTCTGGCCAATTCTTTTTGCAAGCACTTCCATCTGTCCACGCCCTATACCAGCGCATATATTGCTCATGCGATAGTTGTAACCTACCTGCGAATGTTGGTAATGCGGCGCTTCGTCACGCGCCTGTGTTGACAGAAAGCGTGCATCTTTCACCACGCCTGCATTATGAGATACCAGCGCTCCTCCTCCTGATGTTGTTATTATCTTATTACCATTGAATGACAAAACACCTATATCGCCGAATGTGCCGCACTTGCGGCCATTTATTGAAGACCCCAATGCTTCCGCGGCATCTTCCAGTATAGGTATATTATACCGCTTTGCTACGGCCATTAGCTCACCCATCTTTGCAGGCATACCATACAGATGTACCGGGATAATAGCTTTTGGTTTTTTGCCTTTGGCAATACGATCTTTAATCGCATCCTCTAATAATGTGGGAGATATATTCCACGTATCCTTTTCGCTGTCAACAAAAACCGGCATAGCGCCTATATACGTGATCGGGTTGGCAGTAGCTGAAAAGGTCATGCTCTGGCAGATCACTTCATCACCCGCCTTAACACCGAGCAATACAAGCGCCAGGTGCAGGCCAGCAGTTCCTGAACTTAATGCTGCGACATGACAATCATTATCGAGAAATAGCTCAAGGTCATGCTCAAAGCCATTCACATTCGGGCCGAGCGGGGCGATCCAGTTTGTATCAAAAGCATCCTTTACAAATTGTTCTTCAGTGCCGCCCATGTGTGGCGACGATAACCATATTTTGGGTTTCATTATTCCGGTCCTTTTACTTTAATGATCCTGGCAGGATTTCCCACTGCGGTTGCATGATCAGGTATATCCCTTATGATCACTGTACCTGCTCCAATGGTACACCACCTGCCTATTTTTATTCCTTGTATCACGGATGCTCCCGACCCTATATGCGTACCCTCCCCTACCTGCACATCTCCGCTTAGCGTAGCATTGGGTGAGATGTGTACGTAATCACCAAGCCTGCAATCATGATCTATGGATGCGCTGGTGTTAATAATGCAATGCTTACCTATTACCGTATCAGCATTTACGGTTACTCCTGCCATTACTACTGTTCCCTCGCCTACAACTGCTCTTTTGGAAATAAAAGCCGTAGCATGTATAGCCTTACCAAATGTAACCGTTCGGCCAACCCGTTCTGCAACTTTTTTCCGCGTGGCATTTGCACCAATACTAACGATCATCTTATCTGTAAGGGCAGTCCCGGAATATACCGGCTTCTTTACCGGGTATTCCCATATAGGCTCCTTATCAACGTCATCCCATATTTCTATAACAGGTTCTCCCATACTTTCCAGTATCTCGATGATCACCTTTCCGTGCCCGCTTGCTCCGTAAACAATCATTATACCAATTCAAAAATTTAAAAATGTAAAACTTAAAGTGTAAAAGTAAAGATTCTTAGGAAAGATGTCAGAATAAACCCTAATCTTTCAGCACCTTTACAATATAATTTTTAAGGGTGTTAATTGAACGTACAAATGAAGAAGTAATAATCCGCCTGCCTTCATATATAGATATTGAATGTTTGCAGAGGTTTGTAGATTATTTGAGTTATAAAGAGGCAACAGCAAAATCCAAAGCCAAACAATCTGACGTCAAATAAATTGGCAAAACAAATCAAAAAAGGCTGGTGGGATAAAAATAAAAGCCGCCTAAAAATTATATCGAAGGCTAACATCTGCAGTGCCTGTAAATAGAATGTGAAATACTTTAGAACTATATTTTACCTCTTCTGTAATAACTCTTCAGGGAAACCATGTTTTTCTAAAAAAGCCTTCGATTCTTTCGCTTTTTTCTGAAAATATGGGTCATTGCCATAAGACTTCACGTCTTTGCTTATTTTCCCTTTTGGTTGATTCTTATTAGGAGCTTTCATCCCTGATTTTTTGTAAAGTTACGATATTTTTCTTATTGCCAGAAATGCTTCATAGTTAACATTTTTCTCAAAAGGCTGCCATTTACCATTTACAAACCCGAAGACCTTTAATGCTATTTTGATCTCATTCCAGTTTGCAGCTATTCCCATTTGATATAATCTTGTTCTTGCCGGAGTACTACCTTTTGCATAAACCATTATATCCGGGAAATGTTGTGTAAACTCCAAAACAGTAGCAGCTATAGTAACTAATATCTTTTCGGTATCTTTATTATCTGATATCGCAAGGTCATTAATCTTTCCTGTTTCAACATTTAAATCGCCAAATCCCAAATTAAAATAGGTTATGCCGCCAACATTTTGAGGTACATAGCTGACAAGTTTTTTGATCTTACCCTTAGGCCCATCACTTTCAAATTCATAGTCAAGCAGCATTTCGTTGACAACGTACTCATATCTTTCAAGATTCATCCAAACAAGGTTTAGTGTTAAACTCTATAATTTGAATTTTGGTGTTTTTTAATTCCCTTTAAACTTCTCCATTGTAGCCGAAGTCTCGGAGCTTATCCCCTCCGATCTTACAATATTCCGCACTGTAAGAAAAAAAATCTTAAAGTCTAATGCAAAGCTAATATTATTTACATACCAAATATCGTAGTCAAATTTCTGCCCCCAGCTTATTGCGTTCCTGCCATTAACCTGCGCCCAGCCTGTAATACCGGGACGCACATCATGCCTTTTCATTTGCGTTTCATTATACAGCGGCAGGTATTCTTCCAATAATGGCCGTGGCCCTATAAGGCTCATATCTCCTTTCAGTACATTGAGCATCTGTGGCAGTTCATCTAATGAGGTTCTGCGCACAAATCCGCCAATGGGTGTTAACCGTTCTGCATCAGGCAACGGCACTCCGTTCCTGTCCTTGCGGTCATTCATAGTTTTAAATTTGATCACTTTAAATATCTTTCCGTCTTTACCTGGCCGCCGCTGCAGGAAGAAAGGGCTATCCGAATTAGCGATGGCAAGCAATACCACCACCACAATAAATACAGGTGATAAAACCGAAAAAATGATCAGCGCCACCACAAAATCAATAAGTGGTTTAAAAAAGCTGACGTATATGGAGGATGATCTGCTCAATGATATTAACCGCTAAGATACTGAATAGAAGCTAAATTCGTGGTTCTCCGCCGCGGCGTATCAATAGTCAATGCCCGCCGTGGCGAGGCTATCCATACCGTAACAGAGGGGTCAGCTGAAAAAATAACAGGCATGGAGCATGCCAAAACTTATTGAGGACAAATATGCTTTGGAAGTGAATGGGTGCAATTCAATTTTTCGCATATTATTATTAGCTATTTTACCGGATTGCTCCGATAGGAGCAATTATAAAAAATCATCTGTGAAAATCTGAAATGAACCTTCTTACACACACCTTTTTCGTGGTAAAAAATATTATGTTATATTTGAGCAAATATTCCTTATG
>JBIOGX010000136.1:0-4926 GCA_044448445.1 Chitinophagales bacterium | reverse complement strand
CGCTGGAAACTCCCCTCCCTGTCATTGCGAAGAATGAAGCAATCTGAGGGGATTCTTGGAGCCTGCGACAAGATGCGTGTCCCCCCCCAACTATAGTCGGGGTGGGGGGTGGTTGACTCGCGCTGTTCGGAAAATGCGATAAAAAAACTCCCTTCTATGGGTAGGGGTGCGACATTTTGAGATATTTTGTAAAAACTTAATAATAGTCACAGTAAAGCATTTCAGCTATTTTTACCAATCCAAAATATCCCACCTGCCTGCCCTGCCTACCGGCAGGCAGGCGGTAGGCAGGTCCCATTTTTTCCTGGGTAGTGGGACATTTTAAAAAAAGGGGAAGAAAGGAACGCTGCATCATCAAGGCCGACTCGCGCTGGAAACTCCCCTCCCGTTTTTGGGAGGGGATTCTTGGAGCCTGCGACAAGATGGGGTGGTTGACTCGCGCTGTTCGGAAAATGCGATAAAAACTCCCTTTTATGGGTAGGGGTGCGATATTTTGAGATATTTTATAAAATATTAATAATAGCCACAGTAAAGCATTTCAGCTATTTTTACCAATCCAAAATATCCCACCTGCCTGCCCTGCCTACCGGCAGGCAGGCGGTAGGCAGGTTCCCATTTTTTCCTGGGTCGTGGGACAAAAAAAGGGAAAGAAAGGAACTCTGCAACATCAAGGCTGACTCGCGCTGGAAACTCCCCTCCCGTTGCGAGCCTGCCTACCGATAGGTAGGGCATGAAGCAATCTGAGGGGATTCTTGGAGCCTGCGACAAGATGCGTGTCCCCCCCAACTATAGTCGGGGGTGGGGGGTGGTTGACTCGCGTTTACATAACATCTCCCTCTCCATTTATGGAGAGGGCTGCTTGTCCCCAACGCAGTTGGTGGGGGGTGAGGTTCTGACATTTTTTCTTGGAGTATATGCGACAGGCAGGTTTTTTGAATTTTGTCCGGATAGTTATCGGGATTACTTTTGACTTTTAAATTACTTTAGCAGCATGAAACTACTCGAAAATAAGATTGCATTAGTAACCGGGGCGAGCCGGGGTATCGGCGAGGCTATTGCCGTAAAGTTTGCAGCGCATGGCGCATCAGTTGCATTTACTTACTTATCATCTGAAGATCTTGCCAAAGAGCTGGAGGAAAGACTCGCAGGCATGGGCGTTAAAGCGAAGGGCTATAAAAGTGATGCCGGTGATTATAAAGCTGCTGAACAACTGGCTAACGATGTAGTAAAAGACTTCGGCACAATTGATATATGTGTGAATAATGCAGGCGTCAGCCGTGACAACCTGTTGCTGCGCCTTACCCCGGAACAATGGGATGAAGTGATGCAGGCTAACCTGAAAAGCGTGTATAATCTTACAAAACAGGTGATCAGGCCAATGATGAAAAGCCGTAGTGGCAGCATCATCAACATGAGTTCAATAGTAGGGATAAAGGGTAATGGCGGACAGAGTGCTTATGCAGCCAGCAAGGCGGGCATCATAGGATTTACAAAAAGCATTGCACAGGAGTTAGGTAGCCGCAACATACGTTGCAATGCCCTGGCGCCCGGTTTCATAGAAACAGATATGACGCACTTTTTGAAAGAAGGAGGCGCTGATAAATGGTTTGAGAAGATACCGCTCGGGCGTGTTGGCAAGCCCGAAGAGGTGGCTGATGCGGCGCTTTTCCTTGCCTGCGATATGAGCCGCTATATTACAGGGCAGGTATTAAGTGTGTGTGGCGGAATGACTACTTAATTGTTGCTAATTGTTTAATTTTGTCTTTTTAAAAATTTATAAATGCAGAAAATTCATGCCGCTATCACGGCTGTAGGTGGTTACGTTCCTGATTATGTTTTGACCAATGCGGAACTGGAAACGATGATGGACACTACAGACGAATGGATACAGACCAGGACCGGGATCAAAGAACGTCGCATACTTAAAGGAGAAGGGAAGGGGAGTAGTGATATGGCGGTAGGAGCGGTGAATAATCTTTTACAAAAGAAAGGTATAAGCCCTAAGGATATTGAAATGGTGATCTGCGCCACCACCACACCGGATATGCAGTTTCCCGCTACGGCCAATATAATTTGTGATAAAGCAGGTATGACCAATGCCTGGGGATATGATGTAAGCGCAGCTTGTAGCGGGTTCCTGTTTGCCCTTACCATAGGTGCACAGTTCATAGAAACCGGCAGGCACAAAAAGGTGATCATAGTAGGAGTGGATAAGATGAGTTCTATCATGAATTATGAAGACCGTCAAACGTCTATCATTTTCGGTGACGGAGCGGGTGCGGTGCTGCTGGAACCCAATGCGGATGGTTATGGGATCATTGACTCGGTACTCCGTACCGATGGCAGTGGCCGTGTGTTCCTGCACCAGAAAGCGGGTGGATCGGCGAAACCGGCCACTATGGAAACGGTGATGAACAAAGAACACTATGTGTACCAGGAAGGGCAGGCGGTATTCAAATTCGCGGTGAAGAACATGGCTGATGTGGCTGCGGAAATAATGGAGCGCAACAACCTTACTGCTGACACGGTAAACTGGTTGGTGCCGCACCAGGCCAATAAGCGCATTATTACCGCTACCGCCGACCGTATGAACCTGCCACCCGAAAAAGTGATGGTGAACATAGAAAAGTATGGCAATACTACAAACGGTACATTACCCCTTTGTCTCTGGGAATGGGAAGATAAAATGCACAAAGGGGATAATATAGTGCTTGCCGCATTTGGTGGTGGGTTCACCTGGGGTGCAACCTATATTCGCTGGGCTTATGATACTATATCACACAGAGGATAAAAAAAGTGATTTTTTAGTTGAAATTTTGTGCCCTTTGTAATTACCATTGTGTACTTTGTGGTTAAGTTTAAAATTGTTCCTATTTTTGTACTAACAATAATGATATGAAACGTAACAACATAAATATTCTGCTGGCAATATTCCTCATTTTAATTGCGGCTACCGCACGTATAGTTAATGCCGGCCTGCATATCCCTAATATAGTGCCTATAGCTGCCATCAGCTTATTCAGCGGCGCAATCATTAAAGACAAACGCGGCCTTGCATTTCTTGTGCCGTTGCTTGGGCAGTTTCTTGCCGATGTTTATTTCCAGTTGTTTACCGCTGTTCCCGGTTTTTATGATCTTGCCGGGCAACTTTTCACCTATGGCGCTTTGATCTGCGCAACTGCGCTCGGCACCACTATGAAAGAGCCTAAACCACTTACTTCATTAGCTTATGTTTTTGGCGCCTCCACAACTTTCTTTCTCATTTCCAATTTTGGTTACTTTGCTCATGGCTGGAATGGCTATAGCTTTGCTGGGCTTACAAAAACTTACATTGATGGCATTCCTTTCTTCAAATATACTTTAGCCGGTGACATGGCAGGCGGTGTGATATTGTTCGGTGGGTATTTTCTCGTTCAGCATTTATTGATAAAGAAAGCGCAAAAAGTAAAAGCATAATCAAGCTATATCATAAAAGAAAAACCGCCCGGAAAGTAATTTTCGGGTGGTTTTTCGGGTGGTTTTTTTATTACTGACAGGGGATCACATTCCATCACATTTCTTCCACATTCCTCATATTAACCCTTCAACACCGTTCTACTGATCACAATGCGCTGAACCTCGCTGGTGCCTTCGTATATCTGTGTTATTTTGGCGTCACGCAGGAGGCGCTCTGCATGGTATTCTTTTACATAGCCATAGCCGCCATGAACCTGCACTGCCTCATTAGTTACCTTTTGTGCTATATCTGATGCAAAAAGCTTTGCCATAGAAGCAGACAGGGTATAATCCATCCCCTGGTCCTTGTGCCATGCGGCTTTAAAGCAAAGCAGGCGGGCTGCCTCTATCTCCGTAGCCATATCTGCCAGTTTGAAGGCAATGGCCTGGTGATTGGATATTTCCGTACCGAAAGCTTTACGCTCTTTGGAATATTTCAATGCAAGCTCATAAGCGCCGCTGGCTATGCCAAGGGCTTGTGCGGCGATACCAATACGCCCGCCTGCCAGCACCTTCATAGCAAAAGTAAAGCCGAAGCCATCATCGCCTATGCGGTTAATTTTTGGCACTTTCACATCATTGAACATGATGCTGTGTGTATCGCTGCCGCGTATGCCCAGTTTATTCTCCTTAGCGCCTACAGTTACACCCGGAGAGTCTTTTTCCACGATAAGCGCGTTGATACCTTTGTGTCCTTTTTCAGGATAGGTCTGTGCTATAACGAGATAATAAGAAGCCGAATTGCCGTTAGTGATCCAGTTCTTAGTACCATTCAGCAGGTAATAGTCGCCTTTGTCTTCTGCAGTAGTGCGCTGGGAAGTGGCGTCAGAACCGGCTTCCGGTTCGCTGAGCAGGAAAGCGCCTATTTTTTCGCCGCGTGCAAGTTGAACCAGGTATTTTTGTTTTTGCTCCTCGGTGCCGTACTTCTCTAATCCCCAGCACACAAGTGAGTTATTCACACTCATACATACCGATACGGAAGCATCAATTTTAGAGATCTCTTCCATAGCGAGCACGTATGAAATGGTGTCCATGCCTGATCCGCCATATTTATGGTCAACCATCATGCCGAGGAAGCCAAGCTCGCCTAATTTTTTGATCTGTTCGGCGGGAAATTTCTGTTTTTCATCGCGTTCTATAACGCCGGGCAGCAGTTCGTTCCTCGCGAAATCGCGCGCAGCCAGTTGCACTGCTATTTGTTCTTCTGTAAGTTGGAAATTCATATTTGTGATAATAACGCCGCAAAATACGGTGAAAAAATCCCAAATCACAATTCGCTGACCAAAATCAGGAATTTATAAGCTTCTTATTTTGACATCTTTCCTTACCTGATCAGTGTAACATTTCTTTCATTTGGCAGGAAGCTATTTGGTAAATACTATATTATCTGATTCTATTTTTTTGCCATTAATATAAGAGTCAATATTGTCT
>JBIOGX010000135.1:0-5000 GCA_044448445.1 Chitinophagales bacterium | reverse complement strand
GTTAAAGGGTTAATTGGTTAATTGGTTAATTGGTTGTGTGATCTGATAAAAAAATAAACTCTCTGCTGCGGCGGGGTTGGGTATATGTTAGTAGATATTATAGCAGGGGCAAGGCCGAATTTTATTAAGATAGCGCCGATCATTGAGGCAATAGAAGCTCAGTGCAGCAAGGGGGTGGATATACATTACCGCCTTGTGCATACCGGGCAGCACTATGATAAAAAAATGAGCGGTGATTTTTTTGACCAGCTCAATATTCCTGCCCCGCACCATAACCTGGAAGTAGGCTCAGGCACACAGGCAGAGCAGACAGGCAGGATAATGATGGGTTATGAGCGATTACTTTTTGAACGGCCTTGTGACCTGTGTATAGTAGTGGGGGATGTAACCTCTACAATGGCGTGTTCAATAGCTGCGAAGAAAGTGAATAATATAAAAGTAGCCCATGTAGAGGGCGGCATCCGCTCCGGTGATATGACAATGCCTGAAGAAATAAACCGTATCGTGACAGACTCGATAACCGATTATTTTTTTACCACCTCTGAGGTGGCCAATAATAACCTGCGCAATGCAGGGGTGAAGGATGCTCAAATATTCTTTGTGGGCAATACCATGATTGATACGCTGTATAAGCAAATGCCCCGTTTGCAGAAGCCGGAGATATGGGATAAGTACAGGTTGAAGGAGAAAGAATATATAATGATGACGTTGCACCGCCCCGCGAATGTGGATAATAAGGATAAACTGAAGGCGCTGATAACAGAGATCGTTAACTCATCGGGAGGGATACCGGTTGTATTCCCGGTGCATCCGCGCACAGCGAAAATGCTGGAGGCTATAGTCCCAATGGCAAGCAACCTGCATGTGACCGATCCGCTTGGGTATCTTGAATTTAATTATCTTGTAAAGAATGCAAAAGCAGTAATTACGGACTCCGGCGGGATAACTGAAGAGGCTACCGTAATGGGTGTGCCGTGCATGACGCTGCGCGACAGCACAGAGCGGCCTGAAACCTGTACGATAGGTACTAATGAGTTATTGGGCACGGACCCTAAAAGTATAGCCCCCGCATTTGAAAAACTATTCAGCGGGCAGTGGAAAAAAGGAAGGATACCTGAATTATGGGATGGCAAAACAGCGGAACGTATTGTAAAGCATGTGGTTGAGATTTTTGGGTTAATTGGTTAATAGGTTAAAGGGTTAATTAGTTAAAAGGTTAAAAGGTTAACCTGCCTACCGGCAGGCAGGTTAGTTAATACGGTAATAGGGAGATAGTAAATAGTGGATAGTAGTGTGTGATAGAGTTGTGGAGGTTTCCAGGGTGCATGCCATTACTAAAATAGGGTATGCGGAAGGAATTGTAACCGGCAACTTAGAGCAACAATCAGGGAAGAAAATTTCTGACATAAGCAATGACAGCACTGAAAACAAGTAAGGATACTTTTGCCAGCGCATTTGACTATTCGGGAATAGGTATAGCGCTGATCAGCCCTTTTGGTAAATGGCTTGACGTAAATAAAGCTATGTGCGATCTTACAGGATATACCAAAGAAGAATTGCTGGAGTTGAGCTATCCTGATATTACTTATATTGATGACAGGAAAATTGACAAAGAGCTTATTAACCAGATGCTGCGGCAGGAGATTACAACCTATACGATTGAGAAGAGATTCGTGTCAAAGAAAAAGAAAATAATTTTAGCATCACTTACTTTATCGCTGGTATGGAATAGTGATGACACCCCTAAATTTTTTATAGCGCAGGCTGTTGATATAACCACGAAGAAAGAGCTTGAAAATGAAATAAAAAGAAAAAATACAGAACTGGAAGCAACCAGGATAAGCTTTATCAATAAGATACACCAGCTTGAAGAACTGAACCATATCATCGCCCATAATTTAAGAGGCCCTGCGGGTAATATTAATATGCTTTCAGAGGCTTTGCTGGCGCAAAGTAAAGGAGGGGCTTATGCAAAATCAAATCCGCTGAGCAACGCCTTTACGCAGGAAGAAGCATTGGGATTTATCCGGGATAGCAGCAATTCTTTAATGAATAGCCTGCAAACACTGATGCAGATTTCAGAAATAAAATTAAATATGGACGTGCCTTATAATGATTGTGATGTGACGGCCACAATTAATGATATTACCGCGCAACTGTATAATATCATTTATGAAAAACACGCAGTTATCAAATCGGATATACAGGTTAAGTTTGCGAGGTATCCTAAAGCCTACCTGGAAAGCATATTGTATAACCTTATCAGCAATGCTTTGAAATATTCACATGATGATATAGCCCCTGAGATCATTATTACTACAAGGTTATGCAATGACAGGGTACAGATCATTGTTAAAGATAACGGCATAGGTATAGACCTAATGAAATACGGGGACAGGGTATTTAATCTAAATGGGGTATTTCATGATGGGTATGATAGTAAGGGTGTTGGTTTATACATTACCAAAACACATGTGGAATCGTTTGGCGGGAGCATAGAAGTGCATAGTGCACCGAATGAAGGCAGTGAATTTATTGTAACAATTTGATCTTAGTGAATGGCCGGAAAACTCAGTAAAGCGATAGACCTGGTGCGTAATATGGGGTGGCGTTACGTGGGTTTCCGCGCACGTTATGAGCTATTGCGCAGAAGTGGCCTGTTAAAAAATAAATTTCCTGTTGCACCGCCTTACCGGCAATACATTACACTGAAAGAGTGGAAAGAGCAATCTGTAAAATTCTTTTTCAACGACAAAGAATCAATTGACTTGCCGGGGAACCCTCTGCCTGAACTGAAAGAAATCTGTAACAATATAGAGAATGGTAAGCTGCTATTATTTAATAGTTTACTTACTGATTTGGGAAAGGATTATGACTGGGTTACTAATCCTGAATCGGGATTTCATTATGATGTTCATAAACACTGGACAGAGATAGCCGACTATTCCAAAGAAGCAGGGGATATAAAGTTTGTTTGGGAAAAATCGCGGTTCTCTTATCTCTGCGACATTATCCGGTACGACTATTATTTCAATGAAGGCCGCGCGGAACTTGTATTCAGAGATATACTATCGTGGATAAAATGTAATCCCGTGAACTGCGGCCCTAATTACCGTTGCAGCCAGGAGATGTCTTTACGGGTATTGAACTGGACCTTCGCGCTTTATTATTATCGCAACTCACCTTTTCTTACAGATGAAATTTTCAACCAGGTGCAGTATGCTATATACTGGCAGATGGATCATGTGTATAAGAATATTGATTTCTCAAGAATTGCAGTGCGGAATAATCACGCGATCACGGAAACACTTGCTTTATATCTTGTTGGGTTATTATATCCTTCATTGCCGGGTGCGGCTATGTGGAAGCAAAACGGTAAGGCGTGGTTTGAAGAGGAGATTGCCTACCAGGTGTATGAAGATGGCACTTTCCTGCAGTTCTCAATGAATTACCACAGGGTAGTAGTGCAGTTGCTGACATGGGGAATAACCTTGTCTGAAAAAAACGGGGAGCGGTTCAGCGAAGTAGTATATGACCGCGCTAAGAAGTCGGTGGTGTTTCTGAGGACGTGCATGGAGGACGAGAAAGGATGGCTGCCCAACTATGGCGCTAATGACGGGGCATTATTTTTTAAACTGAACAGTGGGCATTACCGTGATTATCGCGGGCAATTGCAGGCGCTGGCAAATGTGCTTGGCATGGATCTGGGATTTGATTCAGAGGATGCCGAATGGTATGGACTGAAGAATACGGCTACAAATAAATGGGAACCGGCAGATGGCATACAAACATTTGATAAGGGCGGCTATTATATCATACGGGAGCCTGAAACACTGACTTTCATCAGGTGCGGCAGCTATAAAGACCGTCCTTCGCAGGCGGATAACCTGCATATAGACATTTGGTATAAAGGAGAAAATATACTGCCCGATGCAGGCACTTATAAATATAATACTGATGAGCAGGCTATGCGCTACTTCAGCGGCACACAGTCGCACAATACGGTGATGCTTGATGATAAAGACCAGATGCTGAAGGGCGGGCATTTTATATGGTTCTACTGGTCGCAATGTATGGAAGCCTCTTTGAAGGAGGATGCGGGGGGGTATGTTTTTACAGGCGCTGTAAATGTATTCAGGTACATAAAGGATAATATAGTGCACAGGCGCGTGGTGATCAAGCATAAAGGTGTGCCGGTATGGGAGGTAAAGGATGAGATAATAGGTGCGCCAAAGGGAATGGAACTGCAACAGCTTTGGCATGTACCGGTAGGTAAGAAAGAGATTATTATTCGTGAAAAGAATAAGCAGGGAGGAGAAAGGGCGCCGCAAAAGCGTGATGGCTGGTACTCTTCTTTATATGGGCAGAAAGAAAAGACAGACGAATATTATTTTAGCACTGCGAATAAAATTATTGATACGTTAATAAAGGTGGTAGAATAAAGGAAATTGTTTAAATTTGCGGTATGAAAGTGTTATTAGATATAAAAGAAAGCAAAGCGGCTTTTATTATGGAATTACTCAATAGCTTTTCTTATATAAAGGCAAAACCATTAAGCCCATATAAAGCGGAGATAATAGAAGATATTAGGGAGGCTGTTGAATGTATGAAATTGGTAAAAGAAGGTAAATTAAAACCTACTCCGGCAAAAGACGCGCTTAATGATCTATAATGTTGTAACCATACCTCCATTCATCAAGCGACTTAGGAGATTAGCTATAAAGTATCCTTCTCTTAAAAATGAATATTTGCAATTAGTTGCCCTTCTTGAAAGTAACCCAACTACTGGTATATCTATTGGTAATCATTGCTATAAAATCAGAATCGCAATAGCTTCAAAGGGAAAAGGGAAATCCGGAGGCGCCAGAATTTTTTCTTTAGTTAAATTCTTTGACAATACAGTTTTTCTGTTAGCTATTTTTGATAAATCTGAACAAGAAAATATGACTTAAAGTGAGTTGAAAGATTTGCTTAAATACATTCCACAATAACTTTTCCTT
>JBIOGX010000134.1:0-5042 GCA_044448445.1 Chitinophagales bacterium | reverse complement strand
ATTTTGACATCTTCACTAAAGCATGTTTAAATATTTTCCTGGTTCTCTATATAATATAAAATGAATATTTGCACATTGTTTTTAATTATGGCTTAATAAAAAATAATGAAAATAAAATTAAACAAACGTTTGTTTAATTTTAAACAGTTGTTTAGTTTTGCATTGCCTGCCATAGCTTTAGCGAAGGAGGGATATGCGTATGGAATACAACGAAAAACAAACAGCGATCATTAATACCGCGGAAAAGCTCTTCGCGGTAAATGGTTTTGACGGCACATCCGTAAGGGATATAGCACATGAGGCAGGCGTTAATGTAGCTATGATATCCTATTATTTCGGTTCAAAAGAGAAGCTGATGGAAGCCGTTTTTGAACAAAGGACCAATAACATCCGGCTTAAAATCGAGAACCTGCTTCAGAATGACAAGCTCACCCACCTTGAAAAAGTGTATGTGCTCATTGATGATTATGTAGAGAAATTTATACATCAGCAGGAGTTTCACAAAATTATGATGCGTGAACAACTGATAGAAAAGGACACTGTGATAGCAGGATTCATATACGAACTGAAAAAGCGCAACCTGGCATCAATAAAGAAATTGATTCAGGACGGTCAGAAAAGCGGTGAATTTAAAAAAAATATAGACATCGCATTGATGATGACAACGATGGTGGGTACGGTAAGCCAGTTAATCACGTCTCCACGCTTTTACCGCGATGTACATCACCTGGAACATTTATCTGAAGCGGAATACTGGAAACACATTAAAAAGAAACTAAGCGCTCACCTGAAGAACATTTTTAAAATAATTCTGACTTATGACTTATAAAATATTCAGTAAACTCAGCGTTGCCGCCTTATACATGCTTATAGCTGCTCCGGCACAGAGCCTGGCGCAACAAAATATAAAAAAGCTCACGCTTGACGAGGCCGTGCAATTGAGCATAAAAAATAGCGCACAGCTAAAAACAGCGAATGCAAAGGTGGGCGAAGCCATTGCAACTTATCATGAAGCATGGAACAATCACTTGCCTGATGTAAAGGTATCCGGCTCATACATGAGACTGAACTCGCCTAATGTTAATATGAAAATCAGATTGGGTGGAAGCGACACTTCAAAATCTGCAGTTAGCGCCATAAAAGTAAAAGAGGCCGCCTACGGAAATGTAAATGCTTCACTGCCGCTCTTTTCAGGGTTTCGTATTAAGTATGGTGTTGAATCGGCAAAATACCTTGAACAGGCTGCAAAACTCGATGCGGATAATGATAAGGAATCGGTAATAATGAATACTGTTCTGGCATTTAGTAATCTGTATAAAGCAAGCAGGTCAGTTGGTATAGTTAGGGAAAATCTGAAGCAACAACAGCAAAGAGTTGCCGACTTCTCTAACCTCGAAAAAAACGGCCTGCTCGCAAGAAATGACTTGTTAAAAACACAATTGCAGCAGTCAAATATTGAGCTATCCGTACTTGATGCTGAAAATGACCTGAAAATGACTTTCGTAAATATGAACCTGATGCTGGGATTACCGGAGGATACGGAACTGATCCCGGACACTGCCGGTTTTCACATACAGACCGACATAGGCAGTGCTATACAATGGGAGCAAACAGCTTTACAAAACCGTAAAGACATAGCCTCTCTTACCTACATGGAAAAAGCGGCCACCTCAAATATAAAAGCCACTAAAGGGGAATATTATCCGGGGCTGGCGCTTACAGGAGGGTTAATAGCAGCAGATGTTCCCGGCCTGCTCACCATAACCAATGCACTGAATATCGGCATCGGGCTGCAATATAATTTAGGCGCATTATGGAAAACAGGAGCAAAGGTAGCTGCGGCAAATGCACACCTGCACCAGGTACAGTATAGCCAGAGCATACTTTCAGACCAGATAAAATCAGAGATCAACAAATCTTATTACGACTACCTGCTCACTTTGAAAAAGATAGAGGTATATGCAAAGGCGGTGGAGCAAGCTGACGAAAACTACAGGATTACTAAAAATAAGTATGATAACAGCCTCGCAACAACAACCGACCTCCTGGAAGCTGATGTAGCGCAATTACAGGCCCGGCTTAATCATACGCTTGCACAGGCAGAAGCATTAGTCAGGTATAAAAAGCTACAGCAAACTGCCGGTATTATTTCCAATTCTTTTCCTTCAACCAATAAATAATTCATTCTAAATATTAATTCTTTTATGGCACAGGCACAACAAAACGAGATGAAGACCAAACAACATACTCCCGCTATGGCAGCAGAAAATGAAGCTCCTAAAAAGAAAAGCAAAGGTTTTCTTATAGCGCTCATTGTATTGGTATTGGCAGGCAGCGCTTTTGGTATTATAAAGTATATCCACGCCTTACATCATGAGGAAACAGACGATGCGCAGATAGAAGCCAATATCAGTCCCGTCATCCCGCGCATTTCAGGCTATGTTACTGAAGTACGGGTAAAAGACAACCAGAAGGTACAGAAAGGAGATACGCTTGTAATCCTTGATAACCGGACAGAACAGATACAGGTGGCACAGGCGCAGGCTACGCTCACTGCCGCTTTAAGCAATCTCAGTGTAGCGCAGGCTACCACTGCCACATCAAAGGATAATATCAGCGCGTATGAAGCGAATGTGTCCACCATTAACGCACAAATAGAAACAGCAAAGATCACCCTTACCCGCGCAACGCAGGACTACAACCGCTATGCTAATCTCATCAAAGATCACTCTGTCACTCAGCAACAATTTGAGCAGGCGGAAGCAGCCATGCAAACCGCACAACGCCAGTTGGAAGTATTGGTAGCGCAAAAGAATGCCGCTGTCCGCCAAAAGACTGTTGCCGCATCGCAGAGCAATGCTACCGGGCAACAGGTGGGTGTGGCAAACGCTACTATACAACAACGCCAGGCCGACCTTGACAATGCAAAGCTCAACCTGTCTTATACAGTCATCACAGCTCCTGAAGATGGCCGTGTATCTAAAGTAAATGCGCAGATTGGGCAGTTCTTACAGGCTGGGCAGTCTTTATTCAGTATTGTGCTCGACACAAATCCCTGGGTTATAGCGAATTTTAAAGAAACACAAATAGAAAAAATGCGTACCGGGCAGAAGGTAACTTTGCATGTGGACGCCTACCCGGGCCATGATTTTGAGGCGAAGCTTACTTCTTTCTCTCCCGCTACAGGCGCACGTTTTGCCCTGTTGCCTCCTGATAATGCCTCAGGTAACTTTGTAAAAGTAGTACAGCGCATGCCTGTGAAGATCGAGTTTTCAGATAATGATCCGCTGGTAAAAGAATTACGCCCCGGCATGAACGTGGTTGTAGATGTGCATATTGATTAACGACTCACAACTTACGACTTACGACTAAAATATGCAACACGAATCATTGGTAGAATACGGCTCCCGGCGGGTGATTATCACCATCACAGCGATATTCTGCGCGCTGCTGGAAATTGTAGATACAACTATCGTAAATGTGGCGCTCAATGATATGAAGGGTAATCTTGGCGCAACACTTAATGAGATAGGTTGGGTAATTACTGCCTACGCAATTGGCAATGTGATCATCGTGCCAATGACCAGTTGGTTATCCGCCCAGTTTGGCAGGCGTAATTATTTTGCCGCGTCAATAATAATATTTACTGTCTTTTCATTCCTTTGCGGAAATGCAAATGGTATATGGCAATTAGTGTTTTTCCGTTTCCTCCAGGGGCTTGGCGGTGGCGCATTATTGGTTACTTCCCAAACTATTATCACCGAAAGCTATCCTCCCGAAAAACGGGGTACGGCACAGGCATTATATGGCATGGGCGTGATCATAGGCCCTACACTCGGGCCTCCGTTGGGAGGATATATTGTAGAGCATTTTACCTGGCCTTACATATTTTACATAAACATACCGATAGGCGTTATTGCTACCCTGTTAACATTACAATTTGTACGCAGCCCTAAGTATGCAGAGAAGAAAACGGCTAAAGAAGTTGATTGGCTTGGCATAGGGCTGCTGGCAATTTCCGTTGGTTCATTGCAATATGTTTTAGAACGTGGACAGGAAGAAGACTGGTTCAGCAGCGCTACCATCACTGCCCTTGCTGCCATTACAATATTCGGCTTGTTCTTCTTCATCTGGCGGGAGCTTACTGCCAAAAACCCTATTGTAGAACTGCGCGTGTTGAAAAACGGCAACCTCAGAGTGGGTACCATACTGTCATTTATTCTGGGATTTGGCCTCTACGGCTCCACATTCATCATACCACTCTACACACAAAGCAGCCTGGGCTGGACGGCACAGCAGGCAGGAGCGTTAATGATCCCTGCCGCGCTCACCACCGCATTTATGATGCCGATGATTGGCAGGCTTATACAAAAAGGAGTCAAACAGCAAATCCTTGTAGCCATAGGTATGTCCATCTTTTGTATTTACAGCTTTTGGGGATATAAAATTCTGACGCCTGATACCGGCAAGGAAGCATTCTTTTGGATGCTTATAGTACGTGGCTTGGGAATGGGGCTATTGTTCATACCGATCACTACACTTGCTTTATCAACACTCAGGGGCCAGCAAATAGGCCAGGGAGCCTCATTTACCGGCATGATGCGGCAACTTGGCGGTTCATTTGGTATTGCATTGATCACTACGTTCATGGCACATCAGAATGTGGTGCATCGAAGCGCCCTTATCGCCCATATAACCACAGATAATCCTGTTGTTCAGCAACGGGTACAAGGCCTGCAGCACAACTTTATGTCGCATGGCATGACGCCTGATGTAGCTTTAAAAAGCGCATACCAGGCGCTTGAATATATGGTAATGAAACAAGCTGCAGTCTTATCCTATATGGATGTGTTTCTTTATATCGGCCTTATGTTCCTGGTATGTATTCCCTTTGTATTGATGGTAAAAGACAAAAAGCATAAGAAAGTGGACATATCTGAGGCAATGCATTAATGGTTAAATGGTTAACTTGTTAAAAAGTTAATTAGGTAATAGGGTACATAGCTAATAATTCATTTAATAATGTAACACCATGACAACAT
>JBIOGX010000133.1:0-5075 GCA_044448445.1 Chitinophagales bacterium | reverse complement strand
ATTATCAATTGCATATATTAGAAGTGAATTTTAAAAGAAGTTATTTGCCTTTTATGCAGTAAACGTATTTTGCAGACTAAAAATTGAACCATGAACAAGATTTTTGCCGGGATAAAACCTAAAGAAAGAGTATTTCTGCCTGTTGATTTTAAAATTACGGACTGGGAATCATTACAACCCTATTTTGAAGAACTAAAAAAAAGGGAACTCAACAATAAGGAAGAACTGGTAAAATGGCTCGGAAATATTAGTGAGTTGGAAGCCGTAATAAGTGAAAATGCATGCTGGCGTCAAATAAATATGACCTGCGATACCACCAACAAGGAATACGAAGCCGCCTTTACTTACTTCTGTATGGAGATAGAACCCAAAATGAAACCATACAGCTTTGAACTGAATAAAAAACTACTCGCCTGCCCCTATACCAAAGAACTCGATACCAACCTGTACTTCCCTTACCTGCGGAGTGTGGATAATGCCGCAAAACTTTACCGTCATGAAAATGTGCCATTGCAGGCTGATATGAACATACTCGCACAACAGTATGGCGTCATATCCGGCGCGATGGCAGTGGATATAGACGGGAAAGAATATACCTTGCAGCAGGCGGCCAAATTTCTGCAAAGCCCGGACCGCAGCCTGCGTGAAACCGTATTCAATAAAGTAGCCACACGCCGCCTGGTGGATAAGGATAAGCTCAACGGGCTTTTTGATAAGCTGCTGGCCATACGCCAAAAAATAGCTGTGAACGCAGGCTTTGAGAATTACAGGGATTATAAATTCCGTGAGCTTGGCCGGTTTGATTATTCAGTTGCAGACTGTTTTGCATTTCATGAAGCGGTGAAAGAACATATACTGCCATTGCATACCATGCTGGTAAAATACAGGCAGCAAAGACTGGGGCTTGATAAAATGCGTCCGTGGGATAGTGATGCGGAACCAGTGGGGGTAGAACCACTGCACCCGTTCAATGACGCCAAAGAACTGGCAGACAAAGCCACAGAAGTATTTAATGATCTGCGTCCTTACTTTTCAGGTTGCCTGCAAACCATGCAGCAAATGCACCGCCTGGACTTAGAAAGCAGGAAAGGAAAGGCCCCGGGTGGGTATAATTGCCCGCTTGCCGAAACGGGAGTTCCATTCATATTCATGAATGCCGCCGGTACAGTAAGTGATGTGATCACCATGATGCACGAAGGAGGCCACGCAGTCCATTCTTTCTTAACACACAACCTGCCATTATCGGCATTCAAGGAATACCCTATGGAGATAGCAGAGCTGGCAAGCATGAGTATGGAACTTTTCTCTATGGAGCATTGGGATGTGTTCTTTAAAGACGAAAAGGAATTACACCGTGCTCAACTTGATGAAATGGAGCGCATCATCAGTGTGCTGCCATGGATAGCAACGATAGATAAATACCAACATTGGATATATATGCATCCCGGCCATACCATAAGGGAGCGAGAGGAAGCCTGGCTAACTATTCTTAATGAATTCTCCACAGGCGTAACTGACTGGACCGGATTTGAAGAATACCGTACCAGCTTCTGGCAAAAACAACTGCACCTGTTTGAGGTGCCGTTCTATTATATAGAATATGGTATTGCACAATTAGGCGCGATAGCTATGTGGCGGCAATACCGAATGAATAAAGAAGGAGCGCTGGATAATTATATGAACGCACTCAGCTTAGGGTACACAAAAACGCTTAATCAACTCTATGCCACAGCAGGTATCAAATTTGATTTCTCAGCGGGATATATAAAAGAACTGGCTGATTTTGTAACACCCATACTGAAAGATATGGGTGTGAAATAATCAAAAATACACCGGAGCAAGTTGCCGAGCAGGTGGCAGGAGTTATTTCGATAATTTCACTAAGGCGACAAACGGTTGGCATCAGTATATTTTGTCTAAGGCATTGATAAGAAATAACTAATACATTCTGACCTATTCTTTTCCATTTTTTCTGTCTTGCCAAATCTTTAAATAGGTTCACTATTCGCAGTTTTGGCATCTTGAAAAAAAGAAAAATAATTATGTCATAATTGTACCATTTATTTCTTAACAATGCCTAAATTCCCTTACCTATACACCATCTGTTTCATCTTCCACAGGAAAGAATCATTTTTGTGAAGCACCATGTATAGCGCCCTTTCACCGCCAAAGCTCCTGAAAAAACGCTCCACCCCCTGGTCCATACTGCCCTCGAGGTCAAAAGTTGCATTGCCTCTTTTTTTAGCATCC
Source organism: Chitinophagales bacterium (assembly GCA_044448445.1). Lineage (GTDB taxonomy): Bacteria > Bacteroidota > Bacteroidia > Chitinophagales > Chitinophagaceae > Nemorincola. Next base: position 2,825 of record JBIOGX010000133.1, on the reverse strand, counting down.
TTTATGGTATGCCACAGAAGCAGCGACATGGCGTTATTACTGCCCGTATCCGGGTTTTGTCCGCCTGCAAGGTAGTAGCTGCACAGATCGTCCCATACCTGCCATACTATAGCCAGTATCTTATCTTCCTTCTTAGCTACCCATAATGATGAGGCATTATGAGCTACACAGGCATCCATAATTTTCTGAAGATCTTTAAGTGAGTATGCCTGCGATTTGTTTTTTAGGGCAAGTGTAGCTTTCTGGAATTTGTATAGACTATCAAGATGTTCTACCGAGTTGCTTATAGTCAGTTCTCTTTCAGCCGTGCGGATGTTACGGCGGATAGATTCCTTCATGTTAGCGAACAAGGTATCTTCATCATCGTGTAATTCGAGCAAAAAAGTTTGCTGCACGTGTGGACGAAGTTTATTGTTTTTGAATATTCCTGCCTGCTTCATGCCTGGCGACAAAGCAAGATGCCATACTTTCGCTTCCGGCAACTGCTTTACCAGTTCTGATACTGTTTCATGTTCAAAACTGTCCTGGTTACTCTCCTTGATATCTGCCGGGTAAAACACTTTTGGCCCCAGGTAAGGCGTCATTATGGGATTGCGCAGTAATTTCACCCCAAATTTCTGCTCTACCGGGTAAGCCCATGCACCTGTAATAAGTTCTCCCTTCCTTGCTATGGCCACATCCCAGTTTTTGCATACCGCATCAAGCCACCACGGCTGCATGAATAAAGGCACCGACACCTGCTTTTCCCTGCATATCTTTATATAGATGTCTTTATTGCCCATGATTGATGCCCAGTAGCAAGCGTTATTTAAACTGCAATACCTTTGCAGGTTGTATCCTGCGAATATACAAAGCCGGAAGCCACATACAAAATATACACAGCAGTAAGGTGGCAATATCTATCACCGCTACCTGCCACCATATTATTCTTATTGGAACCGTACTCATGAAGTACTGTTTTTCAGGCAGTTTTAAAAACCCGAAATGTATTTGCAACCAGCATATAGTGAACGCAAACAGGTTACCTGACAATATGCCAGTGGCTCCTATTAAGCCGGCGATACTCAGAAATATATTTCTTGTATCCCCGTAAGGCATACCGAGGGCTTTAAGAATACCGATCATCTTGGCGCGGTCAACCATGAGGATAACTAATACGGCTCCCATATTGATGGTTGCTACAATAGCCATGATCACCAGCAGTATAGCGCTGTTCACGTTTTGCAGGGCCAGCCAGTCGAAAATGAAGGAATAAATTTCAGTAGTTGTATAAGATTCGAGCGGAGGCTGAGTTAAATTGTAATGTATAAAATTCGATACGGTATCAGCGTAGCGGGGATCATCAAGGTCTGCCTGGTAGCCGTTAATGCTGTCAGCGCTCCAGTTGTTGATTCGTTGTATCAGGCGCATATCACACACGCCATACATTTTATCCACATCGTCTAACCCGCTGTGGTAAATTCCTGATATCCTTACCCTGCGTATGCGTGGTATGCCGGCTTCAAAAAAATCCAGTTGTACGGTATCCCCTGCATTTACATTCAGCCTGTCGGCAGTGGTTTGGGACAGCAGTATTTGTTTTGAGTAAACACTATCACTAAAATCAATAGGTTTACCGGATAACGTAATACCACTTAAAAAATGATACTCCTTATTTACACCTTTCAACACGAGTCCTTCCATCTGGCCATTCGCCTGTAATAAAACGGGCTTTTCCAAAAACGGCGATACTGCGGTAACATGCGGTATTTTTTTTATACCTGCAATTAATGAAGGATCCAAAAATACAGGCTCTGAAAACGTAAGCGAATTGGATTTTGTTTCATCATAAGGCACCACGTGTATATGGCCCATAAAGCTGTAAAGCTTTTCAGAAATCGAATAACTAAAACCCGTAACAATGGCCATAGCCAGTATCATCACTGAAACGCTCAGCGCAGTAGCTACTATCGCCAGCTTTATGATAAATGACGAAAATGCGCCCTTTTGTTTTGCTAAATACCGCCTTGCTATGAAAAATGAGAGATTCATTCCAAACATTGAATGGAGTAAACTGTACATGGCAAGATAAGCAGATATTATCAATCGGTAACTACTGACGCCCCATTCCGCAACATTTTTGTAAGTAAATGACAATTCACGGCAAATTGGTATCCGTTGTATTCCTTTGCTGTAGCGGTTTAGCGTGTTTATTTTAATTTGTGGTTGCCACAATTTGTGCCACAACCTCACCCTCCACCAACTACGTTGGGGACAATGACAGCGGGAGGTGTTATGTAAACGCGAGTCAACCACCCCCCACCCCCGACTATAGTTGGGGGGGACACGCATCTTGTCGCAGGCTCCAAAAATCCCCTCAGATTGCTTCGTGCCTCGCAACAGGAGGGGAGTTTCCAGTGCGAGTCGGCCTTGATGTGGCAGCATTCCTTTCTTCGCCATTTTTTTGAAATGTCCCATTTTCCAGGAAAAAATGGGAATGGGATATTTTGGATGGGTACAAATGGATGAAATGCTTGTCTGTGGCTATTATTAAATTTTTACAAAATATCTCAAAATATCCCAAAAAACTCACATTTTGTCGCAATGTCTGAACCTGACCCGTGCTAAAATAGGTTGTCAACCTCAGACAGTTTGTAGCAGTTGATTTTGATGAAAACTGTTGTTTGAACCTTTCGTTTTCAAAAATATCCCATTATCATAAATAAAAGGCAAATGGGATATTTTGGTTGGGTGAAAATGGCTGAAATGCTTTATCGTGGCTATTATTAAGTTTTTATAAAATATCTAAAAAACTCCCAAAATGTCGCAAAAAACTCCCAAAATAT